>NZ_DAIPZF010000034.1:6194-29869 GCF_036782355.1 Cypionkella sp. | reverse complement strand
CCAGCCCAAGCGCGCGCGCCACCTCGTAGCTTGCCCCCGATTGCTCGCGCAGCGCAGCCCGGGTCAGCAGATAGACATAAGGATAAAGCGCCGCCGAAAGCACCAGCGCCGCCATCGGCTCGGAATGGATCTCGAAAAACCAATAGTCGCGCGCCGAGGTCCAGCCGAACGCGGCGCGCAAGGCCCGCTGCATGGGGCCGGAATAATCCAGAAAATCGACCAAGGCATAGGCGCCAACATAGGCCGGGATCGCCAGCGGAAACAACAAGAGGGCGGAGATCACCTTCGCACCGCGAAAGCGGTACATCGTCACCAGCCAAGCCGTGCCAACCCCCATCACCGCTGTCAGCACCCCCACGGCCAGCATCAGCCGCAGCGTGGCCGCCAGATAGCGCGGCAGCACGGTCGACAACAGATGCGGCCAAATATTGCCCGTTGCCGTCAGCGCCAGCCAAACCACCGAGAGCATCGGCGCCAACACCACCATGGCCACGGCAGCTGCGGCAATCGACCAGCCATCCAACCAGCTTGGCCAACGCCGTCGTGGTATCTGAGTGTTTTTATCGGACATCATATAGATCGACTTATCCGAAACCGGTTTCCCTGTAAAGAAAAGCGGCTATAGTGGCGCGAAGAACAAAGCAGTCATCAGGTACAGTAACTTATGCGGATCGTTTACCACCTTGGCGCGCATTTCACCGACGAAGAGCGTCTGTTGAAATCCCTGCTGAAAGATCGCGACATTTTAACCCAACATGCCGTCTCGGTCCCCGGCCCGAAACGCTATCGCCATCTGCTGCGCGATACTGTCAAAGAGCTAAAGGGCGGGCAGGCCGATCGCGACACCCAAGCGCTTATCCTTGATAAGATCATGGAAGAAGCCCTTGCCGACCGGCTGATCCTGTCATGGGACAGCTTTTTGTCGTTGCCGCCTTGGGTTTTGGATAAGAAACTTTATCCAGTGGCGGGCGAAAGGGTGCAGGCTTTTAACCAGATTTTTCCCGAGATCGAGGCCGAATTCTTTTTGGCCATCCGCAATCCAGCGACGTTTTTGCCGATGCTGCTGCAAAGAATCGAGGATAAAACCTATGACGACTTTATCGGCGCTACAGACCTTTTCACGCTAAGATGGTCAGAAACCCTTGAACGGATTATGAAACTTTCGCCAGGTGTGCCGCTTACGGTCTGGTGTGATGAGGATACGCCGCTGATCTGGCCCGAGGTGCTGCGCGCGGTGGCCGATTTGCCCGAAGATGTCGCGCTGCGGGGGGATGACGATCTTTTGGCTACGCTGATGGCGCCCGAGGGCTTAACGCGGCTGCAAGGCTATCTTGCCAATCACCCCCCCGGCTCGGTGGCGCAGCGGCGCAAGATTGTCACGGCGTTTTTAGAGAAATTCGCCCTGCCCGAGCGGCTGGAGGCCGAGGTCGAGATGCCAGGTTGGACCCAAGAGGTTGTGGACGCGCTGTCGCAGCTTTACGCCCAAGACGTTGCCCGCATTGCACAAATGCCCGGTGTGCGCTTTATCGCGCCCTAAGAAAAAGGGGGGCAAATGCCCCCCAAATCTGACTTACTGCATGCCCAAGGCAGATTTATACATCTCGATGATCGCCTCTTCTTCGGCAATCTCATCGGGCTTGCGCCGGCGCAATGCGATGACCTTTTTCATCACCTTGGTGTCATAGCCACGGCCCTTCGCCTCGGCCATCAGCTCTTTTTGCTGCTCGCTGACATCCTTTTTCTCGGATTCCAGCTGCTCGAACCTTTCGATGAATTGGCGCAATTCGTCGGCGGTTACACTATAGGCATCATTCATTTGACAACTCGCTTTGCAAGGATTGCCCCGTTCCTATAGCCCTCGCGGCGCAGGATCAAGCGGGCCTTGCAAGCACGCGCCGATCACGCTACCCCGCAGAAGGCAAAAACGAGGAAATCCTTATGCAATTCGTGATCTGGGGCGGTGCAGCCCTTACGATTTTGGGCATTTTTGGGCTTTTAGGTTGCATCTGGATCGTGCTGGGCATCAAGCGCGCCAATTTGCCCGATGCCGAGGCACGGGCAAAGATGCAGCGCGTGGTGGTGCTGAATATGGCAGCCCTAGCGGTGTCGTTTCTGGGCCTGATGGCGGTTTTGGTCGGCGTGATCCTTGCCTAAGCCAAGCCAAAGCTAGCCTGCCCGGTTCAGGCTTGCAAAGCTGCGGCCCTCCGAAATAAGCGTGTCAAACAAAGCACTTGGCGCATAAAGCTTAGGTTTTTGCGGCACCAGCTGGCGCAGCTCTGCGCGCATGACCAAGAGCCCCTTGCGGTCGGCAAGAAACATCGGCCCGCCCAGCCAGCGTGGAAACATCCCCGACATCACGCTGACCGCATCGACGTCCGAGGGCTGAAACGCCACACCTTCCTCGACCAGCCGCGCGCCTTGATTGCACAGCGCCGCGACACAGGTGCTGAAAATCTGTTCAGCTTCCGGTGGCCGCGCCGGCAGCGTCTTGCTGCCATCATGCCCCAACCCATAAGAGCCAAGAGCCGCCACAATCACCGCCCGCGCCAAGCCCTGCGCCTCGAGCGCGGCGATCACGGTGGCCAGCGTCGCGCGCAGGCGCTGATCAATCGAGCCTCCGGCACCAACAAGCATCACCCGCCAGCCAAGCTGGCGGCCAAAACTCAACACCCGCGCCAGCAACTCAGGAGCGGCCTGACCGTTGTGGCCCAGTTCGGAAAACTGCCCCGCTTGTGCCGGCGTCAAAGCCACCCGTGCGCCCTCGCCCGCGGCGGGCAAGGCCCCCAGCAACACCGACTGCGCCAGAGGCAGCGGCAACGCGGGCGCGGTCTTTCCAACCAGCAAAAGTGCGGCGCCTCGCAGCCGCTCGGGGTCTTGCGAGCCTTGCAACCGCGCCCAATCGGCGTCACGGGCCTCGGCACTTTGTCGCCCCGCGCTGACCGCCTCGGCTTGGCGCACAGCAATCTGCTTAAGACATGCACTCAGCGCCTCGTGCTGCGGCTCGACGATGCAAACCTGCATTCCCGCCGCCAAAGCCTGCACCGCCACCTCGCCGACACTGGCATCTGAACCCCAGATCGTCACCGACGCAAGCCG
Source organism: Cypionkella sp. (assembly GCF_036782355.1). Taxonomy (NCBI): domain Bacteria; kingdom Pseudomonadati; phylum Pseudomonadota; class Alphaproteobacteria; order Rhodobacterales; family Paracoccaceae; genus Cypionkella; species Cypionkella sp. The sequence goes on along the minus strand of NZ_DAIPZF010000034.1, from coordinate 26,773 downwards.
CGAAAGCCCCAGCTGCGCCAAATCTTTTGGCAACATCAGCGCCCGCCGCTCGGCCAAGAACGCCGCACGCAGACCCTGCGCCTCGGGGCTGTGGATCAGCTCGGCATGGGCGGCGGCCTCAAAGGCAAGCGCTTGATCTGGCGGCAAAAGCTGTGCGGCTTCGACACAATCAATGGCGCGCTGCGGGGCGGGCAAGAGCGCGCCCTCGAATTTTGCGCGCGCCGCCATCACCGCGGCATGAAAGGCCTTGCCGTCGCGCAACCCCTCGCGCCGCTGCATGCTGCGCGGCAGACCATCCGGCTGCGCCGCGCCGATCAGAGAAGTTGCGGCCTCGACCGCAGCCTCTAGCAGCTTTTGCTCGACCACCTGATCGACCAAGCCGATTGTCAGCGCCTGTGATGCCGTCAGACTGCCCGGCTCAAGCAAAATCCGCAGCGCCACCTGCGCACCGACCAGCCGCGCCAAACGCTGCGTGCCCCCCGCCCCTGGAACCGCGCCAAGCCTGATATCGGGCAGGCCCAACACCGTGCCCGCCAATGCCACCCGCCGATGCGCCGCCAAAGCCAACTCGAGCCCCGCACCCAAAGCCCGACCATTCAGCGCCACAACCACAGGCTTCGCACAAGCTTCAACCGCCAGACATAGATCGGCAAGCGTCAGCGCAGATGCATTGGTCTTGGCAGCCTCTGGTAGATCGCCGCCCGCCGAAAACACCCCGATGTCTGAACAAATCACCACAGCCTGTGCCGCCGGATCGGCCTCGACCTCGGCCAAAGCCTGCGCCAAGGCCTGACGCAGCGCCGCCGTCAGCGCATTCACCGGCCGCAGCGCCATCTTCAGCAGCACCACGCCACCACGCCGCTCGTGCCGCACCAGCCCGAATTGGGTCTCTTGATCCATCGCCTGCTCCATCGACCGATACCCCATTAAGCGGTCAGTTGCGGCTCAAGGCAATCCCATCAGGCGGTCTTGCCGCGGTTCAAACAGGTTTATTGTCGAATTTCGCTTCAAAATCAGACCCAACAGCAGGGCCAACCGGTCGTAGTGGCGGCACATCCCAGGCGGGAATCACCGCCGCAAGATCCTGCATCTGCGCAAAAAGCTGCGCCAGACGGTTGCGGGGGTCAGGGATTTGGGGAAGTGTTTCGGCCATCTTCGCCTCCTTGCACCGCGGAACTGCGGCAAGCGCATCTTATCCCAAGCCTAGCCCGCACCCCCGCCGGCGGCTTTGATCCACATCAAAACTATTACACATTCTGTTATTGAAATATATTATCCCGCGCCCTATCTTGACACCAAAGCAAAGGAGACTGCGATGACCCCCGCCGTGCATGCGTTTTTTGATGAGGCCACCAACACCATCACCTATCTGGTGCGCGAGCCCAAGGGGCGTGGCTGTGCGGTGATCGATTCTGTGCTGGATTTCGACTATGCTTCGGGGCGTACCGACACCCGATCGGCCGATGCTGTGATCGCCTATATCAAAGAGCAAGAGCTTGATCTGCAATGGGTTTTGGAAACACATGTTCATGCCGACCACCTTTCGGCCGCACCCTATATCCAAGAGCGGCTGGGCGGCAAGATCGGCATTGGCGACCAGATCACCACTGTTCAGACCACCTTTGGCAAGATCTTTAACGAGGGCACCCGCTTTGCCCGCGACGGTTCGCAATTCGATCAGCTGTTCCACGAGGGCGATGCGCTGATGATCGGGCAATTGCGTGTCGATGTCATGCATACCCCCGGCCATACCCCCGCCTGCCTGACCTATGTGATTGGCGATGCGGCCTTTGTTGGGGATACGCTGTTTATGCCCGACTTTGGCACCGCGCGCTGCGATTTCCCCGGTGGGTCGGCTGAAGTGATGTTTGACAGCGTACAGCGTATTCTTGCTCTGCCCGATGCCACCCGCATCTTTGTTGGCCACGACTACAAAGCTCCCGGCCGCGAGGACTATGCTTGGGAAACCACAGTTGGCGCACAAAAGGCGCGCAACATCCATGTCGGCGGCGGTGCAGAAAAATCCGATTTCATCGCCCTGCGCGAAAAGCGCGATGCGACGCTGGCCATGCCACGGCTGATCATTCCGTCGCTGCAAATCAACATGCGCGCAGGACATCTGCCCGAACCCGAGGACGATGGGCAGTCTTATCTGAAAGTGCCGCTGAATCGACTGTGATCAGGGCTTTTATCGCGGTGATAGCGGCGGTAAGCTGGTCGCAACATCGCCCAAACCCGAGGATACCATGGAATTTCGTGCCCTGACCCCAAGCTATGCAGTCTCGCCCCAGATCGAGATTGCCGATCTGGCCACAGTTAAGGCCGCAGGCTTTGGTGTGGTGATCGACAATCGTCCCGATGGCGAAATTCCAAACGATCTCCAGACTGATGCGATGCGGGCCGCGGCCGAGGCTTTGGGGCTGATCTTTGTCGCCAATCCAGTGATTGGTGGCGCGATCACCATGGCCAATGTCACCACCCAAGCCGAGGTTTTGGCGGCGGCGCAAACCCCTGTCTTTGCCTATTGCGCCTCTGGCAACCGCAGCTCGGTGGTTTGGGCGCTTGCGCAGGCAGGTCGACTGTCTACCGATGATTTGATCGCGATTCCGGCACGTTACGGCTATAACCTCGAACCTTTGCGCGCGCAGTTGGATGCGCTTGCGGCGCAAAGCCAAGCCTGATCAGCCGGCTTGCGCCATAGGCAGGCCATAGGCTGAGGCCTCCTCCTCTGGGTCTGCTGCAAACATGGGTTGCAGCGGCATACCCTGGTCAAGATCTGGCACCTGCGCGGCAAAGCCTGCTTCGGCATGGGGTAAAGACAGCCTGATTGCCCGCATGCCGCGCTGCTGACCCAGCTTGCCCTCGGTCAGCGTCAGACCATTTGCCCCCATCAGCTGCAACTTGTCGATCGCGGCCCGTCCCAGCGGCACCACCGCCCCCACATCCAGCGCCATGACCTGCGCCAAAGGCAGCGAGACCTGTGCCAAAACCGCCTCTAGGATGCAGCTTGACGCCTCGACCTGTGCGGCAAAATCATGGGTAAAACTTTGCGCGCCCGACGCCTCTTCTTGCAGCGCAGGGCTGGCATAGCTGGGACTAACCCCACGACCTTTGGCGGGTAAAACCATATAAATCATACCCTTGCGCGCGCCAATGCCCAAAGACACCTCGGCACTCAACAAGCGATAACCGACATCCTCCATCAAGAGACCCAAGGGGCGAGCATCATCAAGGAAAGAGGCATAGCGAAAGCCGCCAGCCCAGATCAGATCGGCCTCTTCAGCCAGTTGCTGTTCCAATTCGATCAGCGCTGCATCCAGCAGCGGAGCCACCATCGCGGCATCGGTTCGGGTGGGTTTGCGCAGATCGACTGGCGCAGTGCCGACGCGGCCATAGGTCTGCACCTCGATCAGCGCCGCCAGAACGTCGGCACTAAGCACCATCAGCCCCATGCCCTCTGCCGGACCCTGCAAAACCGCGATCAGGGCATATTCAAAGGGCAGTTCCAACACCTCGGCCAAGGATTGCGCCTTGATCCGCAGCCCCGTCACATCCAGCACCAAGCCCAACCTGTCACGCGCAGAACGTGCCAAAGCCATCCGCCAAGAGCGATCTGCGCCGGGGCTCCCCTCGGCCAAGGCTGCGCGCTGCGCCGCAAGCCTGCGCCGCAACACCGCATTTCGTCCAGCTTCTGCCATATGCTTCCCCATCGAGCAGCTTTTGCCCAGACTAGACCGCAGCTTGCTAAAAAAGCGTTTACGCCGGCAGATTTATCGCCAAGCCAGGATCAAAGCGCAGCGGCAGGCTGACACGAAATGCGGCGCCCTTTTGTCCGGGAAGATAGGCCACAGTGCCGCCCAAATTGGCCATGATCTCGCGACAAATCGCCAAGCCCAGCCCCGCGCCCCCTGCCCGCGACTCGTCGCTAAGGCGCGCAAATTTCTCGAAAATCAGCGCCTGCGCCGGCTTTGGAATCCCCGCGCCATTGTCAATGAAATCAATCATGATCCGCCCACCCTTTTGGCGCACCGCAATGCGCAGCACAGGCTCGGCCGCATCACAATATTTGCGGGCATTTGAGATAAGATTGATAAAGACCTGCACCAGACGGTCTGAATCCGTGCGCAAAAATATCGCCTCTTGCGCGACGTCACGGCGGATCTCAAAGCGGCGTTCGGGGCGGGTCTGGCTGGCCGAGGCCAAGGCGCGTTCGATCATATCCGAAAGGTTCGCCGTGCCAAGCGTCAGCTGCACCGCGCCGTTTTCTAGCACCGAGATATCCAACAGATCATCCAGCAGCCGTGTCAGCCGCTGCGCTTCGGTATGGATGATCTGACCATAATCGGCGACGCGCTGCGCAGGCAGATCGCCTTCGGTCAAGATCTCGGAAAAGGCGCGGATCGAGGTCATCGGCGTGCGCAATTCATGGCTGATCTGACTGAGGAAAGCATCCTTTTGCGCCGAAATCTGCGTAAGCTTTTCATTCACATCACGCAATTGCCGTGCGGTGCGCGACAGCTCGCTTTGCTGGCTTTCCAGCCGCGCCGAATATTCCATGATCTGCGCGGTTTCATTGGCCACCGCCATCAGATCTTCGACCGTCACCGTGGCGCGGCCAAAAAGCTGGCTGATCATTGCATGCGCCGTGGCCGCCCCCACCGAGCCCGCAAAGCGCCGCTCGAGGGCCGCCAGAAACGCAGGCGTCAGGTCGGGCAGATAGCCCGCCTTGCCCTGCCCCGCGGTCTCGGCTTCAAAGAATGACAGCGCCGCCTCGTCGCCCAAAATCCGCTGCGCCATGTTCAACAAGGCTTCGGGTTCGGCTTGGCCTTGGCTCCAGCCCAAGCGTTCGGCCTGCTGCTCGTTGTCAAAGGCATTAACGAAACTTGCGCCCTGCACCCGTTCGACCGGATCGGGGAAAGACAGCATCGACCCCAGCGCATAGGCGGCCGTGTTCAGGCAAAACGACCAAAACAGCGCGTGGATCAGCGGATCCATGCCCTCGGTGCCAAACAGCGCCTGCGGGCGCAGCCAGTGCCAGCCAAACAGCCCCTCGCGGAAGACCTGCGCCGAAAGTGCCGCACCCTCGCCAAAAGACGGCAAGAACAGGGTATAGGCCCAGATCACAACGCCAATCGACATGCCCAGACCAGCACCAAGTTTGGTGCCGCCGCGCCAGAAAATCCCGCCAAGCAGCGCCGGTAAGACCTGCGCCATGCCTGCAAAGGCAATCAGCCCAATCGCGGCCAGTGCGTTTGAGCCGCCAGAAAGCCGGAAATACCCCACCCCCAGCGCCAGCACCGCCATGATCGACAGCCGCCTTGACAGCAAGATCCCCACCCGCAGATCGCCCGAAAGCGCCGTTGCAGGCCGCAGCCGCAGCCAAAGCGGCATCACGATATGGTTCGAGACCATGGTCGCCAGCGCAATCGTCTCGACAATCACCATCGAGGTGGCACTGGAAAACCCGCCCAGAAAGGCCAACATCGCCAGCCCACCTTGGCCCTGCGACAAAGGCAGCGTCAGCACCAACATATCGGGGTTGGCCCCCTTTGGCATCAGATCCATCCCCACCACTGCGATTGGCAGAATGAAGATATTCATCAAGAACAGATAAAGCGGAAAGGCCCAAGACGCCCGCGCCAGATCGCCTTCGTCGATATTCTCGACCACCATAACCTGGAACATCCGCGGCAGGCTGATCACGGCCGCGGCAGAGAGAAAGATCAAGCCAGCCCAACGGCTTGGGCGCATCTCCCAAGCCGGATTGGCGATGTTTTCAATACGATCAATCATCGCCATGGCACCACCGCCAAGGCCCCAGACCACAAAGATCCCCACCGCCAGCAGCGCCACCAGTTTGACCACCGCCTCGACCGCAATCGCGATGACAATGCCGTGGTGCTGTTCCTTGGCGTCCAGATTGCGGGTGCCAAAGACGATTGTGAACAGTGCAAGCCCCGCCGCCACCCAAAACACCGTCGCATCACGATTGGGCAGCGCCCAATTCTCGGGCGTCTCTGAAGCAAAGACCCCAAAGGACAGCGTCACCGATTGCAGTTGCAGCGCAATATAGGGCGTCGCCGCCAGCACCGCGATCAGCGTCACCAAAACGCCCAAAGTATTGCTTTTGCCGTAACGGCTGGAAATCAGATCGGCGATCGAGGTCACCCTTTGCTGGCGCCCGATCCGCACCAGTTTGCGCAAAATCCACCACCAGCCGACAAAGACCAGCGTCGGCCCCATGTAGATGGTCAAGAACTCTAGCCCCGAGCGCGCCGCATAGCCCACCGCGCCGTAAAAGGTCCAAGCGGTGCAATAGATCGAGAGCGACAGCGTATAGACAATCGGCGCGCGCAAAAACCGGCGCTTGCCCGAGGATGCGCGGCGCTCTCCGGCAAACGCCACCGCGAACAGAAAGGCGACATAGGCCAGACAGACCAGCACCAAAAGGTTAAACGGCATCCTCGCCCTCCGGCTTGGGCAGGACCGGATCTATCCGCGTCTCGGCATCTGATTCAGGGCGCGCAAGCCCCGGTGCCAGATAGGCCGCAAGCCCGATCAGCATTGCCCAGATCGCAAAGACATAGACCACCATCGCCCCCGCGCCCTTGCCGTCCGGCGTGCCCCACAGCAAGGGGATCAGCAGCAAGAACACTCCCAACAGCGGCAGCATCCGCGCCGCATCGCGAAGACGCCGGCGGCGGTAGACCGAACGGGCCAGAAACAAAGGCGCACGCGGTCGCAGCATTCAAGCCCCCAGCAAAGCCCGCACCCGCGCGCGGATTTCGGCATTGTCAAAGGGCTTTGTCATGAAATCAGACACGCCTGCGGCCTCGGCGGCGGCGCGGTCGCGCTCTTGACCCTTGGCGGTCAGCATCAGGACCGGCAGCGCCGCCGTGGCCGCATCGGCGCGCAGGGCCGCCACGACCTCAAGCCCGCTGAGGCTGGGCAGCATCAGATCCAAGATCACCAGATCGGGGTGCAGCTCGGCCACCGCAGCCAGCCCCAAAGCGCCGTCTGCCACCACCGAAACCGACCAGCCATCGCGCGACAGAATAAAGCGCAACGCCTCGGCGATATTGGCCTCGTCTTCAATCAACAGCACATGGCGCATGGTGTCCCCCCCGCTGTGCGACTATCACGCCAAAGCTTGGCCAAGTCAAAGCCCCAGCGTCAGGCGGTCAGAATAGAGGGCTCGCGCCGCGCCGCACAGCCCGCGCGCTGGCAGATCCGGCAAGTTGAGCCCACCGCCACCACTTCGGCGGCAAAATCGGCATCGGGCAAGATCAGCATCGCGGCCTCGCGCAGCTCTGGCCCGCGAAAGCCCGCAGGATAGCGCGGCTGGCAAAAGGCCAGCACCCGAAACCGCGCGCCGCCTGCAACCTCGATCACCGTCTCGATCGGGGTCATTGGCCGCCCAAGGGCGGTGAACAGCGGCCAAAGCGGACAAGCCGCGCCAAAGCGGGGCAGCGCAAAGCCCGCCACCGGTTTGCGCAGCGTCAAGGTGCCAGAGGCATCACAGCACACCAGCCCGGCTTGCGCCGCCGGATGCAAAGCGATGCGCCGAAACGCCGCCATCACATCCGCGCCAAAACGGGCAGCCAGGCGCATCGGATCCGGCCCCAGTTCAGCCAAGGCGCGCACCAAAGCGGCATCGGGCAGCGCCTGCGCATCCGCCTGCGCCTGCGCCAAAAAACCCCGCGCCATCACCCGCCCCGCCGAAGAGGCGACGCCCGCCAGATCACCGCCCTGCCAATCGCTGCTGGCAAGCCAAGCCTCGACCTCTTCTTGCGGCGAGGCAAAGCCGCGCTCTTCGGCCTGACCGGCACTGTCCAGATAGCGCACCAAAGCCTCGGCCCCCAAGGCCAAACGCTTGGAATCGCTTTGTAAGTTGATCAAGAACCGCTTTTGCCATTCGGGTTCGATATCATCGGTATCGGCCAAAATCGCAGCCGTTGAATGCACCGAAGACACCGCCGACAGCACCTCGTGCAGGCTGGCAGACAGATGCGGGTCGTGGCTCATGCGGTCGCTGACCTCTTCCAGCGCGCGTTCAAGCCCCACCACGCGCTGATGCAGGCCGGTCACCAAGGCTGCCCAACCGGGATAGCGGCCGGCGAAATCTTCGGTCCGCTCCAGCTCTGCCCCCGGCAGACGGGCAGCCGCCGCGCGCAACTCGTCAATCACAGCGCCGCCGACGCCTTCTTGAAACGCTTGCATCGGCAGCTCTAGCACTTGGGCCAAGCGTTCCAAAAGCGCATCGGCGATGCGGCGGCGGTTGTGTTCGATCAGGTTCAGGTAGCTGGCCGAAATCCCCACCCGCTCGGCCAAATCGGCTTGGCGCAGCCCCAAGGCGACGCGCCGCGCCCGCAGGCGGCTTCCGGTCAGGGCAGACATCGGCATCGGCGGCTCCTTTTGCAAATAAATTTACAGATTTACAAAATCTTCACAAGCCGCAAATGCAAAGGGGCGCGGCCAAAAACCGCGCCCCTTCAGACTGTTACGCCGCGCTTAGTTCAGCGCTTTGTCGGTCACCGCATGGGTCCAAGCGCCCTCTGGCGCCTTGGTGATCACCGGATCCGAGCCGCCCGACATCAGCGCCTCGACAGTGCGCTGATAATCGGCCTCGTCCAAAGCGCCGTTCGAGCCTGCGGTCAGCTTGGCAATCTCGCCCATCATGCGGGTCTGATGCTCGATGGTCTGCGCGCCGGTGGCATCGTTTTCGATCACGATATTGGCGGATTCGTCGACATTGCCCTCGGCATATTTCCAACCCTTCATCGAGGCGCGCACAAAGCGCACCATCTTATCTTCAAAGGCAGGATCGGCCAGCTTGTCTTGCATGACGTACAGCCCGTCTTCCAAGGTCGCCACGCCCTCGTCTTGATATTTGAACACGGTCAGATCGTCGGGCTTGATGCCTGCGTCAATCACCTGCCAATATTCATTATAGCTCATGGTCGAGATGCAAGCCGCCTGTTTTTGCAGCAAGGGATCAACGTTAAAGCCCTGTTTCAGAACGGTGACATCGCTGCCATCGGTCTTCAGACCCAGCTTGTTCATCCAGTTCAAGAAGGGATATTCATTGCCGCCAAACCACACACCCAGGGTCTTACCCTTGAAATCAGCAGGCGAGGCGACGCCGCTTTCTTTCAGGCAGGTCAGCTCCATGCCGCTGGATTTGAACGGCTGGGCGATATTGACCAAGGCCAGCCCCTTTTCGCGCGCGGCCAAGGCCGAGGGCATCCAGTCGATCACCACATCGGCACCACCGCCCGCAATCACCTGCGTGGGGGCCACATCGGGGCCGCCGGGAAGGATGGTCACATTCAGACCCTCTTCCTCGTAAAAGCCTTTTGCTGCGGCCACATAATAGCCGGCAAACTGGGCTTGGGTCACCCATTTCAGCTGCAAGGTCACATCATCGGCCGCCTGCGCCGCCGATGCCATCGCCATAAGAACCGCAGAAGTCAGTAGCTTTTTCATCTCAACCTCCAAGTTGATGCCCATTTTCGAGCTGTTTAACCCCGTTGTGACGGATGCCAGAAAGTCACCCGTTTCTCGATCAGCGCGACCAGCCCGTAAAAGCCAGAGCCCGCCAAAGCCGCCACCGCAATCGTCGCCCAGATCATATCCAATCCGGTGCGGCCAATCTCGGCATTGATCCGAAAGCCCATGCCCTGCGTTGGGCTGCCAAAGAATTCGGCCACAATCGCGCCAATTGGCGCAAGCGTGCTGCAAATCTTTAAGCCGTTGAACATAAAGGGCATCGCGGCAGGCAAACGCAGTTTCAGCAGCGATGTCCAATAGCCCGCCGAATAGGTCGCCATCAGATCGCGCTGCATCGCCTCGCTGGCGCGCAGGCCCGCCATGGTGTTCACCAGCATCGGAAAGAACACCATAATCACCACAACCGCGGCCTTGGATTGCCAATCAAAGCCAAACCACATCACCATGATCGGGGCCACGCCCACAATCGGCAAGGCGGCGGCGAAATTGCCAATCGGCAGCAGACCCGCTTGCAAAAACGCGCTGCGGTCGATCAGCACCGCCACGATCACCGCAGCCATGCAGCCGATCAGATAGCCCGACAGCGCACCGCGCAAAAAGGTCTGCACAAAATCGCCCCAAAGCACCGGCAAAGACCCCATCGCCCGCGCAAAGATCGCTGAAGGCGGTGGCAAGATCGCGGGGCTGATCGCAAAACTCTGCACCGCCAGCTGCCAGATCACCAAAACCGTGACGCCAAACAGCGCCGGCACGATGTAGCGCACCCCGGCAAAGCGTTGCTTGGCCAACCAAGCATTGCCCGCCCAAGCCGCCAGCCACAGCGCGATCAGCTCCAGCGCCATCATCGTGACATTCCCATCCGCAACAGCACCCGCGTCTCGACCCGCGCCATCAGCGCCACCAAAACCGCAGCCATGCTGGCCGCAACAAACAGCGCCGCCCAGATTTGCACGGTTTGGCTATAGTAAGACCCCTGCAACAGCCGCGCACCCAAGCCCACCGGCTGGTTCAACTCGGCCACAATCGCCCCCACCAAGGCCGCCGCAATCCCTACCTTTAGGCTGGCAAAGAAATAGGGCATCGAGGCGGGAAGGCGCAGCTTCCAAAACACCTGCGCCTTGTTGGCGGCATAGGTGGTCAGCAGGTCAAGCTGGCTGACCTCGGGGCTGCGCAGGCCTTTGACCATGCCCACCACCACCGGAAAGAAACTCAGATAGGCCGAGATCACCGCCTTGGTCATAGCCCCCGAAGCCCCCAGCGCATTCATCACCACCGCAAGCATCGGCGCAAGCGCCACAATCGGCACCATCTGGCTGGCAATCGCCCAAGGCATCACGCTCATATCCATGGCGCGGTTGTGCACAATCGCCGCCGCAAGCAGCACCCCCAGCCCGGTTCCAATGCCAAATCCCGCCAATGTGCCCGAAAGCGTCACCCAAGCATGATAGACAAGCGAACGTTTCGAGATGATCGCCTGCCCTGTCAGCCCCTGCCAAAGCCCCACCACCACTTGATGCGGCGCAGGCAGCACCGGGCTTTTCTGCGCCATGGTCAGGGCCACCAATTGGCCAAACTCGGGGGCCGCAGCCCCTGCGCGTGCGGCTTGGTCATATTCCCATTGCGCGTTCAGCTTGACCGCCGCGCCATACCAGACCAGCACCAGTGCCAGCAGAACGCTCAAGACCGGCAAAAACCGCCTCATCCCCGCCCCCCAATGGCAATCAAACCAACTGCAACCACGCCCAAAGCCATGCCCGCAAGCTGCATCGCCGTGGGCCTTTCGCCAAACACCACAAGCGCCACAAGCGTGATCGCGATCAGCTGAAACACCAGCGACAGCGACAGCGCGATCCCTAAGCCATTGGCGCGCATCACCTGAACCATGCAGGCGTTGCCCACGCAAAACAGCGCCAGCGCCAGCGTCAGCATCCAAAGCCCACCATTTTGCGCATAAAGCTTCAGCGCCGAATTGGCCGCCATAAACACCGCCGTCGATCCTGCAAGCCAGCCAAATATCACCGCATTCATTGCAAGACCTCGTTGAAACAGATCGGACTGAACAGCTTAGACATCGCCATGCCCCGCCCGCAAGCCCTCACGCACACGGTGCGCTACGGCAATGAACTCGGGCGTATCGCGGATGTCCAAGGGGCGATCTTTCGGCAAAGGGCTGTCGATCACATCGGTGATCCGCCCCGGACGCGGGCTCATCACCACGATCTTGGTCGACAGATACACCGCTTCGGGGATCGAATGGGTGACAAAGCCAATGGTCTTTCCGGTGCGCGCCCAAAGCTTTAGCAGCTCTTCGTTCAAGCGGTCCCGCACGATCTCATCCAGCGCCCCAAAGGGTTCATCCATCAGCAGAATATCGGCATCAAAGGCCAGCGCGCGGGCAATGCTGGCGCGCTGCTGCATGCCTCCCGACAACTGCCAGGGGAATTTATTGCCAAATCCAGAAAGCTCTACCAATTCAAGAACTTCCTCGATTTTCTTTATGCGATCAGCCTTGGAAAACCCCATGATCTCTAGCGGCAGGCCGACGTTTCCGGCAATCGTGCGCCAAGGATAAAGCCCTGCGGCCTGAAACACATAGCCATAGGCGCGCTTGCGCCGCGCCTCATCCGGCGTCATGCCGTTGACACTCAACGCCCCGCCCGTGGGATGCTCCAAAGCCGCAATCGCACGCAGAAAGGTTGTCTTGCCACAGCCACTTGGCCCGATGAAAGACACAAACTCACCCTTGTTGATGGTCAGGCTGACATCGCGCAAGGCCTGCACCGGCCCGTCGGCGGTCTGAAACACCAGATCCAAATTCTGCGCCACAATCACCGGGGCGCCAAAACTATCCTTCATCACACCCCCGTCGCCGGCAGACCCGAGCGCGCAACCGGCCGCGGTGCGGTCAGATCTTTCCACGCCGACAGCGCCCGATTGACAGCAGGGCGCGGCGCGCGCGGCACGAACAACCCATGACCCTCGCGCGCCTTGATCTCACCATCCTCCACCGAGACGACGCCGCGCGATAGGGTATAGCGCGGCAGACCTTTCACAGCTTTGCCCTCAAACACATTGTAATCAATCGCAGATTGCTGATTGCTTGCCGAAATCACCTTGGTCTTTTCTGGATCCCAAACCACCAAATCCGCATCCGCTCCGACCAGAACCGCCCCCTTTTGCGGATAGCAGTTCAAGATCTTGGCGATATTGGTGCTGGTTACGGCGACAAATTCATTCGGCGTCAGCCGCCCAGTGTTCACCCCATAGCTCCAAAGCATTGGCATGCGGTCCTCAAGCCCGCCGGTGCCATTCGGAATCTGCGCGAATGACTTCAAGCCAAAGCGTTTTTGCTCGGTGGTAAAGGCGCAGTGATCGGTGGCCACCACCGACAAAGACCCCGATTGCAAGCCCGCCCAAAGGCTGTCTTGATGCTTTTTGTCGCGAAACGGCGGGCTCATCACCCGGCGCGCGGCATGGTCCCAATCGGGATGGAAATATTCGCTCTCATCCAAGGTCAGATGCTGGATCAAAGGCTCGCCCCAAACCCGCTTGCCCGCCTGTTTCGCGCGCCGGATCGCCTCATGCGCCTCTTCACAAGAGGTATGCACCACATACAAAGGCACCCCCGCCATATCGGCAATCATAATGGCGCGATTGGTGGCCTCGCCCTCAACCTGCGGCGGGCGCGAATAGGCATGCGCCTCGGGTCCGGTGTTGCCCTCGGCGATCAGCTTGGCGGTCAACTCTGCCACCACATCGCCATTCTCGGCATGCACCATAGCCAATCCGCCCAGATCGCCCACCCGCTTGAAGGATTGATACATCTCGTCGTCATTGACCATAAGCGCGCCCTTATAGGCCATGAAGTGCTTGAAACTGGTCATGCCGGCTTTGACCGACAGCTCCATATCCTCCCAAACCTTCTGCCCCCACCAGGTGATCGCCATATGGTAGGAATAATCGCAAGAGGCGCGGCCCGATTTGTTGTGCCACATCGCTGCGGCATCCATCAGCCCCTGTCCCTGCCCTGGCAAGACAAAATCGACGACCATCGTCGTCCCCCCCGCCAGCGCCGCCCGCGTGCCGCTCTCGAAATTATCTGCCGAATAGGTGCCCATAAACGGCATCTCAAGATGCGTATGCGGATCAATCCCCCCCGGCATCACATAGCAGCCCGAGGCATCCAGCACCCGATCCGCCGTCAAGCCCTGGCCAATCTCGATAATCTTGCCGCCATCGACCAGCACATCCGCCTGATAGCTCAGATCCGCCGTCACGATTGTTCCGCCCTTAATCACCGTCGCCATCATGCACCTCTGCTTGGTTCATCTGTCTCTAAATATCCCGGGGGTAGACCCGATTGGCCGCAAGGCAAATCGGGTCAAGGGGGCTGGCCCCCTTGCGCGCTAAACCACCACCGCCACCTGTAAAACCGTCTGCAACATCACATCCGTCGCCGCTGCCGCCCAAGCGGGAGTGATCTCTTCAGCCTCGTTATGCGACAGCCCGCCGACACAAGGGCACATAATCATCACCGTCGGCGCCACCCGATTGATCCAGCAGGCATCATGGCCCGCGCCCGAAATAATATCCATATGGCTGTGGCCCAAGCGTTCGGCAGCCCCGCGCACCACTTTGACAAGGGCTGCATCAAAGGTGACAGGGTCGAAATGCCCCACCGCCTCAATCGCGCAGCCAAGCCCAAGCTCTGCGGCCACGGCTTGGGCGGCGCGCTCGACTTCGGCGCGCATGGCGTCCAGCTTGGCTTGGTCGGGGCTGCGGATATCGACGGTAAAGATCACCTTGCCGGGGATGACATTGCGGCTGTTGGGAAAGACCTGCACCTGCCCCACTGCCCCCACGGCACCGGGCTGATGGCTCATCGCGATCTGATGCACCCGCTCGGTGATCCGCGCCATGCCCAGCCCTGCATTCACCCGCATATTCATTGGGGTCGAGCCGGTATGGGCATCGCGCCCGGTCAGCGTAATCTCTAGCCACCACAGGCCTTGGCCATGGGTGACAACGCCAATTTCTTTGCCCTCGGCCTCTAAAATCGGGCCCTGCTCGATATGCAGCTCGATCATCGCCTGCATTTTGCGCGCCCCCACCACCTCGGTGCCAACCCAGCCAATCCGCGCCAGCTCGTCGCCAAAGCGTTTGCCCTCCATATCAGTGCGGTTATAGGCGTAGTCTTGGCTATGCAGCCCCGCAAAGACACCACTGGCCAGCATCGCAGGCGCAAAGCGCGCGCCCTCTTCATTGGTCCAATTGGTCACCACGATTGGATGTTTGGTCTGCACGCCGGTGTCGTTCAGGCTGCGCACCACTTCCAGCGCGCCCAAAACCCCCAGCACACCATCATAGCGCCCGCCAGTGGGTTGGGTGTCCAAATGGCTGCCCATATAGACCGGCAGCGCCTCTGGATCGGTGCCCGCACGGGTGGCAAACATATTGCCCATGGTGTCCACGCCCATGCTCATGCCGGCAGCTTTGCACCAATCGGCAAACAGATGGCGTCCTTGGCTGTCAGCATCGGTCAGGGTTTGTCGATTGCAGCCGCCTGCCACGCCGGGGCCGATCAAAGCCATCTGTTCCAAGGCATCCCAAAGACGCGCAGAATCAATCCGCAGGTTTGCACCGGCTGCTGACATCTTAAACTCCCCTTGAGGGTCTTTGCCCCCGAATTGACTCTGTTGCGAATCTTTTCCTGACCCTATGGTCAGCTTGAAGGCTATAGAACCTGACCAAGCGGTCAATAAAAATCTGAGAGGTTAGCCCCCGTGGCCGATAATGTCCGCCCCCTGCGCCGAAACGAGATCCGCCAGCACAATGAAACGCTTATTTTGCAGGCGGCGGAAAAAGTTTTTGCCGAGGCAGGCTTTGGCGGCGCCACCATGCAGCTGATCGCAGATCTGGCGGGCCTGCCCAAGGCGAACCTGCATTACTACTTTGCCAGCAAGGAAGATCTTTACCGCCAAGTGGTGCAAAACATCTTTGACATCTGGCTGCATGCGGCGGAGTCGATGGATCAGGCCTCTGGCCCGATCGAAGGCATCGGCGCCTATATTGACGCCAAAATGGAAATCTCGCGCCGTCATGCCGATGGCTCCAAAGTTTGGGCCTCAGAGGTGATGCACGGCGCGCCGGTCATTCAGGATTATCTGGAAACCACGCTGCGGGATTGGACAACGGGGCGCGTCGGCTTGATCCAGCGCTGGATTGATGAGGGCAAGATGGCGCCGGTGAACCCCGAACATCTGCTTTATATGCTTTGGGCGACCACCCAGCATTATGCCGATTTCGGCCATCAGATTGAAACCTTGAACGGCGCGCCAATGACAGATAGCGATTGGCAAGCCGCAAAACACAGCGTCAAATCCATGATCCTGCGCGGCATTGGCGCGATAGAGTGAGGGCAGCATGATCACCGAATTGGAAACCGAATTCGCAAGCCTAAGCTTGCAGCGCTTTGACGAGACCGAGGCTTTGGCCTTGGGCCAGATCTTGCTGGGGCTGACGCAGGGTAAGGCCGTGGTGATCAATATCCGCAACGCGATGCGGGTGTTTTTTCATGCCGCACAGCCAAATTCCGCGCCCCATTTTGATCTTTGGGCCAAGCGCAAAGGCAATACCGCGCTGATGTTTCAGCTGCCCTCGATGCTGGTGGGCGAGCGCAATCGCGCCAAGGGGCAAAGCCTGAGCATCCACGGACTTTCGGAAGCAGACTATGCCGATCACGGCGGCGCTGTGCCGATCCGCGTGGCCGGTGTCGGGGTTGTGGGCGTGGCGGTGATTTCGGGTCTGGCCTCGATCGAGGATCACGCTTTGGTGGTCGCTGGCCTGCGCGCGCTGATGCAGCAGCAAGCCTCTGGCGGCTAAGGGCTTTACAAGTCGGGCATGCTTGCGCCACCTTAGAGCGCCAGAAAGACCTCCTCGAAAGGCAGAAGCCGATGAACAAACCTTTGACACGGATCCAAGCGATGAACAGCTCTGCGATCTTGGAGGCCGCGCTTGAGGTCTTTGCCGCCCATGGCTTTCGTGGCGCGACGTTGGATCAGATTGCCGAAGTGGCGGGGCTGTCCAAGCCCAACCTGCTGTATTACTTCCCCTCGAAAGAAGCCGTCCACGAGGCGCTTTTGGCGCAATTGCTGAAAACATGGCTTGATCCTTTGCGCGCGATGGATCCCTTGGGCGACCCCAAGCCCGAGATTATGGGCTATGTGGCGCGCAAACTGGAACTGGCGCGCGACTTCCCGCGGGAAAGCCGGCTGTTTGCCAATGAGATTTTGCAAGGCGCCCCCCGGTTGCGCGCGGTGATCGAAGGCGAACTGAAAACGCTGGTCGATGAAAAAGCCGCCGTGCTGACCCGCTGGATGGAGGAAGGCCGCATCGCCAAGATGCCGCCGGTGCATCTGTTGTTCTCAATCTGGGCGCTAACCCAACATTATGCCGATTTTGATGTGCAGGTCCGTGCGGTTCTAGGCGAGGGCCATGATCCCTTTACCGAGGCGGGTGATTTTCTTGACCTGTTGTTCGACAAGCTGCTGACCCCCTGACGCCAAAGCAGGCTTTCGCAGGCTTAGACGTTTCAGGCGCTGGACCTTTGCCGCCACTGGGTATATCCAAGGCCAGCGAGAATGTTTCTGGTCGAGGCCTATGAACCAACCCATCGAAACGTCGGTCCGGTCGCAAGACCCGACTCCGCTTCCCCCAAATACCGATCACAACCACGGCAAAAACCTAGGAAAACTGGTTTTGGGCTGCATTGGTGTGGTCTACGGCGATATCGGCACCAGCCCGCTTTATGCGATGCGGGAATCGCTGCATGCTGCAAGCTATGACGGGCTGTCGCGCGATGATGTGGTGGGGGTGATCTCGCTGCTGATCTGGACGCTGATCCTGATTGTCACGCTGAAATATGTGGCCCTGATCATGCGGGCTGACAACAAGGGCGAAGGCGGCACGCTGTCGCTGGTGGCTTTGGTGCAGCAATCGTTGGCGCGCCGTCCGGGCTGGCTGCTGGCGATTGGCGTGGTGGGGATTTCGCTGTTCTTTGGCGATGCGATGATCACGCCGGCGATGTCGGTGCTCTCGGCGGTAGAGGGGCTTGATCTGGTAGCCCCCGCTTTTGGCGATTATGTGCTGCCGGTGACTTTGGTGATTATCCTTGCGCTGTTTTTGTTCCAATCGCAGGGCACCGAGCGGGTTTCGATCCTGTTTGGCCCGATCATGCTGGTTTGGTTCACGGTGATGGCGGTGATGGGGATTTACCATCTCAGTGACGATCTATCGATTCTGGCGGCCTTTAACCCCTATTATGCGGGGCATTTCGTCATCGCCAACGGCACGGCCTCGTTCTTTGTGCTGGGCTCGGTGTTTCTGGCCGTGACCGGCGGCGAGGCGCTTTATGCCGATATGGGCCATTTTGGCCGTCGTCCGATCCGGCTGGCTTGGGCGTTTTTGGTGTTTCCGGCGCTGACGCTGTCTTATCTGGGCCAAGGTGCTTTGGTGCTGGCGCATCCTGAAACCGCCGAGAACCCGTTCTTTCTGATGGCACCAGATTATCTGCTGCTGCCGCTGGTGCTTTTGTCGGTGATGGCCACCATCATCGCCAGCCAAGCGGTGATTTCGGGCGCGTTTTCGATGATGCAACAAGCGGTGCAAATGGGCCTGCTGCCGCGTCTGGAAATTCGCCACACCTCGGAAACCCAATTGGGCCAGATCTATCTGCCCAAGGTCAATACCATTCTGATGGTGGGGGTCTTGTGCCTTGTGGTGGCCTTTGGCTCTTCTTCCAGCCTTGCCTCGGCTTATGGCATCGCGGTGACCGGCGATATGGTGATCACCACCATCCTTGCATCGTTCTTGTTCTACAAATCCTGGAAATGGCCTTTGTGGATGGTGGCCGCGGTGTTGCTGCCGATCCTGAGCATCGAGCTGTTGTTCCTTTCGGCCAATATGATCAAGATCCCCGAAGGCGGCTATGTGCCGGTGCTGATGGCGATCTCGACCTGCACGCTGATCTGGACATGGGTGCGTGGCACGGCCCATGTGAAGCGCAAGGCGCATGATTCAGCGGTTTCCCTGCCCAAGCTGATCGAGATGCTGCAAAAATCGCATCCGATCGAAGTGCCGGGCACGGCGGTGTTCCTGACCCAAGACCTTGATATTGCGCCCTCGGCCCTGCTGCATAACCTGAAACACAACCGGGTTTTGCACAGCCAGAACTTTATCGTTCAGGTCGCTGTTGCCGATACGCCAAAAGTGGCCGATGAAAACCGGCTGTCGATGGAGCGGCTTTCGGATAAGTTTGTCCGCATCAAGCTGATGTTTGGCTATATGGAGACGCCAAACGTGCCGCGCGCCTTGGCGCTGGCGCGGCGCCGTGGCGAGAAGTTTGACATCATGACCACCTCGTTCTTCCTCAATCGGCGCACCTTCCGCTCGGCCAGCAATCAGCAGGGCCTGCCGTTCTGGCAAGAGCGGATCTATGTCTCGATGACGAAATCGGCCTCGGATGCGACAGCGTTTTACTGCCTGCCGTCGAACCGCGTGGTGGAATTGGGCCAGCAGCTGGCGATCTGAGGCGCTACAGGCTTTGCAGCGCCTTAGCGGCAAGCGCAAAGCTGTGCAGCCGTGCGGCGTGGTCATGGATCATGCCGGTCAGCATGATCTCGTCCGGGGCGTAGGTCTGCATCAGGTGGCCAAGGCCCGCCCGCAGCGCCACCGGACCGCCCACCGCCGCACAAGACAGCGCCTGATCGACCTGCGCCCGCATCGCGGCGGGCACCTCGGACAGATCCTGCACAGGGCGCGGCAGCCTGCCCGGCCGACCCGCGCGCAACCGCGCAAAGGCAAGGATCTGCGACGAGCGCAGATACTCCGCCTCGCCGTCAGTGTCAGCGGCGCAAACCCCTGCCAGCAGCATGAAATAGGGCTTTTCCAACCACTGCGACGGGCGGAAAGTGGCGCGATAGGTTGCCAGCGCATCGGCCAGCATCGCAGGCGCGAAATGGCTGGCAAAGGCATAGGGCAGGCCCAGATAGGCCGCCAATTGCGCACCATAAAGGCTTGATCCCAAGATCCAGACCGGAACCTCGGTGCCCTCACCCGGCACGGCGCGCACCTGCGACTGCGCATCGACAGGGCCAAGATAGCCCAGCAGCTCGACCACATCTTCGGGGAATTGGTCAGAGGAATGCATATGCCGCCGCAAAGCCCGCGCGGTGGTCATATCACTGCCCGGCGCGCGGCCAAGACCCAGATCAATCCGGTCGGGGTAAAGGCTGGCAAGGGTGCCAAATTGTTCCGCAATCACCAAAGGCGCGTGATTGGGCAGCATGATGCCGCCTGCGCCCACCCGAATGGTCTTGGTGCCGCCCGCCACATGGCCAATCACCACCGATGTTGCCGCCGAAGCGATGCCGGGCATGTTGTGATGCTCGGCCAGCCAAAAGCGGTGATAGCCTGCGGCCTCGGCATGGCGAGCAAGGTCAAGCGTATTGGCCAGCGCCTCGCGCGGGGTCTGGCCTTCGGCGACGGGGGAAAGATCAAGCAGGGAATATTTCATCCCCTTTACCTAAGCCGACAAGGCCGCCGCGCCAAGGCCCTTCGAGAAGCGCTTGGGCTTTGATAAAACTTTCAGGACTATTGCCATGCCCGAAGTTGCGATCTGTGTTAAATATCTTCCTTGGGGGCATCTTCGTGGGAAGGGCTGGTTATGGGTATTTCACCGTCAATTGCTGCGCCACCGGGGGGCTATGCAGCTGTGCGCCCTGCGTCAGCCGATGTTGGCAAACCCGCGCTGGTGGCAGATTTCGCCAATTCCAGCGCAAGATCTGATTTCCCTACACGACAGGCCGGATTGGCCCATACTTCGACCACCGAATTGCCCAAGGCCTTGGCTGCCCGAATGTCTGTGGAAAGCGTCGATGGCATCGAGCTGGATCATATCCCCTTTGTCGGCGATGCGGCCGTGCTGATTGATGATCTGCCCGCCCCCAAAGCGCCAGAAGATATCCCGCCCGCCACTGCTGCCAAGCCACAGGCAGAGGCAGAGGCAGAGG
>NZ_DAIPZF010000034.1:0-6094 GCF_036782355.1 Cypionkella sp. | reverse complement strand
AGGCAGAGGCAGAGGCAGAGGGCCCGCCAAAGCCCGAGGAAGAGATCAAGGATCCAGTCTCGCCCGATAGCAAATTGGCGCAGGCCGCAGCACAGGCCTATCTGATGGGCCGCGAGGTCGCAGGCCAAGCCCCAGCAGCGCAACCGCTAATTTCAGCGGATCAGCAGGCGACGGTTGCGCCGCCTGCTAAGGTTTAATCACTCTGCCGCCGTAACCGAAGGGTTATTGGGGTGCGTGGTCCAATTGGCATAGTCGCCAACCTTGTGCCCCGTGCGCGCATCAACAGCTCCCTTTGGCAGCTCGACCATGGTGATGCAATTCTCGACCGGGCAGACGTTCACACAAAGGTTGCAGGCAACGCATTCGTCGTCCTTGACGGTAAAGGTGCGATCCTCTGACATCGCAATCGCCTGATGGCTGGTGTCTTCGCAAGCGGCATAGCAGCGGCCGCATTTGATACAATCATCCTGTGAAATCTGCGCCTTGGCGACATAATTCAGGTTCAGGAACTGCCAATCGGTGACATTGGGCACCGCGCGGCCAATCAGATCGGCGGTCGAGTGCATCGCCTTTTCGTCCATATATTGCGACAGGCCCGAGATCATTTCCTGCACGATCTTAAAGCCATAGGTCATCGCCGCTGTGCAAACCTGCACATTGCCCGCCCCCAGCGCCATGAATTCCGCCGCATCGCGCCACGTCGTCACGCCGCCAATGCCCGAAATCGGCAGCCCGCGCGTCGCCTCGCTGCGGGCAATCTCGGCCACCATATTCAGCGCAATCGGCTTGACCGCAGGGCCGCAATAGCCGCCATGGGTGCCCTTGCCGTCAATCATCGGCTCGGGGCTGAAATCATCCAGATTGACCGAAGTGATCGAATTGATTGTGTTGATCAACGAGACCGCATCCGCCCCGCCGCGCTTTGCCGCCTCGGCCGGTTTGCGGATGTCGCTGATATTAGGCGTTAATTTCACGATACAGGGCATGCGCGAATGGGTCTTCACCCAGCGCGTCACCATCTCGATATATTCAGGCACCTGCCCCACAGCCGAGCCCATGCCGCGTTCGGCCATGCCATGCGGGCAGCCAAAGTTCAGCTCGACCCCATCGGCCTCGGTATCCTCGATCCGCGCTAGAATATCCTTCCAGCTTTCCTCATCGCAAGGCACCATCAGGCTGATGATCATCGCGCGGTCTTTGTAATCGCGCTTGACCGATTTGATCTCGCGCAGGTTCACCTCCAGCGGGCGGTCGGTGATCAGCTCGATATTGTTCAGCCCAAGCAGCCTGCGATCGGCCCCCCAAATCGCGCCATAGCGCGGGCCGTTGACGTTCACCACCGGCGGCCCTTCAGAGCCAAGGGTTTTCCAAACCACGCCGCCCCAACCGGCCTCAAAGGCGCGGCGGACGTTATATTCCTTATCCGTCGGCGGCGCAGAGGCGAGCCAGAACGGGTTGGGCGACTTAATTCCGATGAAGTTTGTTGTCAGATCTGCCATGTCAAAACCCTTTTCAACGCGCTTTAGCGCATCGCCCCCTTCAAATAGGCGCTGATCTCTTCGGCGGCGTCGCGGCCCTCGGCCACCGCCGTCACGGTCAGATCTTCGCCCCCTGTGGCACAATCGCCGCCCGCCCACACCGGACCGGCCCGCTTGACCAGTTTTGCGCCATCCTTGGCGATAAAGCTGTCTGTCAAAGTCTGTCCAATCGCCTTAAACACTTGATCAGCTTGCAAAATAAAGCGTTCGCCCAGCTCCAAGCCGTTTGCTCCCTGATGGGTGTAGGCAAATTCTACCGCCTGCACGTTGCCCTCACCCATCAGCCGTACCGGCGCCGCGCCATAGATAATGCGCACCCCAGCCGCCGTGGCGTGGTCTTGCTCATAAGCGCTTGCGCTCATCCGATCTTTGCCGCGCCGATAGACCATTGTGACCGAATTTGCGCCCAAAAGCTTGGATTGTACCGCCGCATCCACTGCCGTCATGCCCCCGCCAATCACCACCACATCGCGACCGATGGGAAGGCTGGATTTATCAGCAGTCTGGCGCAACTCGGCAATGAAATCGACGGCAGTACGCACACCTTGCAGATCCTCGCCCACAGCGTGCAGCGCATTGACGCCGCCCAAACCTATCGCCAAAAACACCGCGTCAAACTCGGCCTGCAAATTTGCCAATTCGATGTCGCGCCCCAGCCGCATGCCGGTTCTCACAGTGATTCCCCCGATTTGCAGCAGCCATGCCACCTCACGCGCGGCAAAATCATCTGCCGTTTTATAGGTGGCGATGCCGTATTCATTCAGCCCGCCAGCCTTTTCACGCGCCTCAAAAATCACCACCTCGTGGCCATGCAGCGCCAAACGGTGCGCGCAGGCAAGCCCCGCAGGCCCCGCCCCCACCACGGCAACCCGCTTGCCCGTAGGCGCCGCGCGGGCAAAGGGATGCACGCCCTTTGCCATCAACCCGTCGGTGGCAAAGCGTTGCAGACGGCCAATTTCCACCGGCTTGCCTTCGGCCACTTCGCGGACGCAGACCTCTTCGCACAGCTGTTCGGTCGGGCAAACCCGCGCGCACATGCCCCCCAGAATGTTTTGCGAAAAGATCGTCTTAGCCGCCGCATCCGAGGTGCCCGTCGCGATTTGGCGAATGAACAGCGGAATGTCGATCGAGGTCGGACAGGCCGTCATGCAAGGCGCGTCATGACAGAAATAGCAGCGATCAGCTGCCACCCGCGCCTCGTGCGGGGCCAAAACCGGCTGAAGGTCGGCAAAATTCTGGGCATAGGCCTCGGCACCCAAACGCTGGGCCGCAACACCTGCCGTCAAAGGGCTGTTAGACAAGACAAAGCCTCCCTTGGCATCTTTCATTTCAGAAAGGCTGGCACAGCTTTATTTTTTTATCAAATGGTAAATTTTGATTTTTGCCAGATTTATTACCCTGAAAATCCGCTGCTGAAATCTTGGGCCTTTTTTCTGCCGCCAGCCTGACGTATAGGAAGGATAGAAATTGCGGAGGTTGGCCCCTTCCGCGAGAGAGCAATGACGCCAACAGGGGACGGCATGAGCAAACAATCTTCCGACGCAGACGTAGCGTTTATCTCGGCTCTGGCAGAGCTGTTGAACAAAAATGAGCTGACCGAGATTTCGGTAAAGCGCGAATACGGCGAGGCGGACAGCCTGGATGTGCGCGTGGTCAAGCAATCGACCGTGGTGCAGATGGCGCAAGCAGCCCCCGTGCAATACGCAGGCGCAGCCGCGGCCGCAGCCCCCGCAGCCGCGGCGGCCGCTGTAAATGACGATCCTGCCCAGCATCCTGGTGCGGTGACGTCACCTATGGTTGGCACCTGCTATATGGCCGCCGAGCCTGGCGCCACGCCTTTTGCAAGCATTGGCATGGCCGTGACCGAAGGCCAGACCGTGTTGATCATCGAAGCGATGAAAACCATGAACCACATCCCTGCCCCGCGCGCTGGCACGGTCAAGCGGATTTTGGTTGGCGATGGCACCGCCGTGGAATTCGGCGCACCGCTGATGATCATCGAGTAAGCGCATGTTCGATAAAATCCTGATCGCCAATAGGGGCGAAATCGCCCTTCGCGTGATCCGCGCCGCGCGGGAAATGGGGATCAAATCGGTCGCCGTGCATTCCACTGCCGACGCGGATGCAATGCATGTGCGCATGGCCGACGAATCCGTTTGCATTGGCCCTGCCTCTTCGACCCTCAGCTATCTGAACAAGGCGGCGATCATCTCGGCTTGCGAGATTACCGGCGCGCAGGCTGTGCATCCGGGCTATGGCTTTTTGTCGGAAAACGCTGCGTTTTCGCAGGCTTTGCACGATCACGGCATCACCTTTATTGGCCCAACGGCGGAACATATCCGCATTATGGGCGATAAGATCACCGCCAAGGAAACCGTCAAAGCGCTTGGCATTCCCGTGGTGCCCGGCTCGGAAGGTGGCGTGCCAGACTTTGAAACCGCAATTGGGGTTGCCGCAGCCATTGGCTTTCCGGTGATCATCAAGGCCACCGCAGGCGGTGGCGGGCGCGGCATGAAGGTTGCCAAAAACGCCGAAGAGCTGGAGGTTGCCTTCCGCACCGCCCGCGCGGAATCGAAAGCGGCTTTTGGCAACGACGAAGTCTATATCGAGAAATACCTGCAAAAGCCGCGTCACATCGAGATTCAGGTCTTTGGCGATGGCAAAGGCAATGCGGTGCATCTGGGCGAGCGTGACTGCTCGTTGCAGCGCCGCCACCAGAAAGTGTTTGAGGAGGCTCCGGGCCCCGCGATCACCCCTGCGCTGCGCGCCAAAATCGGCAAGGTCTGCGCCGATGCTGTGGCGAAAATCAACTATATCGGCGCAGGCACGGTTGAGTTCTTGTATGAAGACGGCGAGTTCTTTTTCATCGAGATGAACACGCGTTTGCAGGTCGAACATCCGGTGACCGAAGCGATCTTTGGCGTCGATCTGGTGCGCGAACAGATCCGCGTTGCCGCTGGCCTGCCGATGTCCTTTACGCAAGACGAGCTGGAAATCAACGGCCACGCCATCGAGGTGCGCATCAACGCCGAAAAGCTGCCGAATTTCTCGCCCTGCCCCGGCAAGGTCAAGATGTTCCATGCGCCCGGCGGCTATGGCGTGCGGATGGATTCGGCGCTTTATTCCGGCTATTCGATCCCGCCCTATTACGACAGTTTGATTGGCAAGCTGATCGTGCATGGCCGCGACCGCCCCGAGGCTTTGGCGCGTTTGCACCGCGCTTTGGGCGAATTGGTGGTGGATGGTGTCGAGACCACTGTGCAGCTGTTTGATGCGCTTTTGGCTGAACCTGACATCCAATCGGGCGATTACAACATTCACTGGCTGGAAAAATGGCTGGAAAAACAGTTCGGTTGATCTTGCACAGGGCGCCTTCGGGCGCCCTTTTGCAGCCATGACCCAAAACATCACCCCCGAGATTTTGCTGCGCGCCTATGCGATGGGGGTGTTTCCCATGGCCGAAAGCAGCACCTCGACGGACATTCGCTGGGTCGAGCCGCGCCAGCGTGGGGTGTTCGCGTTAGACAGCTTTCACATCTCGCGCAGCCTTGCCCGCCATATTCAGCGCAGCGATTGGGTGATCCGCACCGACAGCGCTTTTGCCCAGACTGTCGCCGCCTGCGCTGACCGCCCCGAAACCTGGATCAACGCCGAGATTACCGCGCTGTATCAAGCGCTTTATCACATGGGCCACGCCCATAGTCTTGAGGTCTGGGAGGGCGACGCGCTGATTGGCGGGGTTTACGGCGTAACGCTGGGGGCTGCGTTCTTTGGCGAAAGCATGTTTTCGCGCCGCACCAATGCCTCAAAAACCGCGCTGGCCTATCTGGTGCATCGACTGCGGGCGGGTGGCTTTACGCTGTTTGACACCCAGTTTCTGACGCCGCATCTGGCCTCGCTGGGTGCAACCGAGATCAGCCGCGCCGCCTATCAGCGCCAGCTGCGCGCGGCGCTGGCGGCAACCGCCAGCTTTGACCCCTTAGGTTATCCGCCGCTGCCATCCGCAGGGGCAGTTTCCACATCGGGCAAGACCAGATCGGCGACATCGCAGCGCAGGGGCCAAACGTCGTAGCGCGGATGATCCAGCGCCGAAAGCGCGGGGCTTGAGGCGGTCATCCAACCGTCAAAATCTGGCGTGGTCGATGCGGCATCCAGAATTGTCAGATGCACAAAGGCTTCTTGGGCGGGGTTTTCAAGATAGTAGCGGCAGTCATCCATCCGCACCGTCAAACGACCGATGGTCTTGGATTGCCCCTGCGCCAGCGTCAGATCGCTGACCTCTCCAGTCAGCTTGTCCAGCACCCGCAGCTTGGCAGCCGCCGCATCTGCGACCTCTTGTGCAAGGGCAGGCGTGGCAACCAGCAGCAAAAGCGCCAAAAGTCGCGTCATGGCGCGGCGGGGTCTGACTTGCCGCCAGAGACAAATTTCATCAGCAGGCTGATCAGGCTGACAGAGCCCTGAGTGTCTTCGATTGACGCACCAGCGACAAGATTGTCTGACGACCCGCCCGGCTGGATTTCGACAAAATTGCCGCCCAGCAGACCTTCCGAGGAAAT
>NZ_DAIPZF010000033.1:0-31938 GCF_036782355.1 Cypionkella sp. | reverse complement strand
GCCCCCCAAAGCCGGGGGGTGGGGGGGCGGGAGCGTCTTTGGGGGGCCTTAGTAAGGCGCGTCCACCGGCCCCATACCGACATAGACGCTTTTGATTTGGCTGTAATGTTCCACCGCCGCATGGCCGTTTTCGCGCCCCACGCCCGAGGCTTTCACCCCGCCAAAGGGGCTTTCCACCGGCGTCAGATTATAGGCGTTGATCCAGCAAGTGCCGGCTTGCAGCGCCGCAATCACCCGATGCGCCCGGGTCAGATCGGCGGTGAACACCCCTGCGGCAAGGCCAAATTGCGTGTCATTGGCGCGGGCCACCACCTCGGATTCGTCGTCAAAATCCAGCACCGCCATCACCGGGCCAAAGACCTCTTCGCGGGCCAAAGTCATGCCATCGGTGACATCGGCAAAAACGGTGGGCTCGACGAACAACCCCGCCTGCGCGCCCTGCCCGCCGCCGCAAACCAGCCGCGCGCCCTCGGCCACAGCGCCCTGCACATAGGCCAGCACCTTGTCGCGTTGCAGCTCTGACACCAGCGGCCCCATCTGCGTCGCCTCATCCAGCGGATCGCCCATCACAATCGTCGCGGCCCGTTCGGCCAGCCGCGCCAAGAACCGCGCCTTGATGCCTTTTTGCACAAACACCCGCGTACCATTGCTGCACACCTGCCCGGCCGAATAGAAGTTGGCCAGCATGGCCGCCCCCACCGCATCCTCTAGGCTTGCATCGTCAAAGATGATCAAGGGCGATTTGCCGCCCAGCTCCATCGTCACATGCCGCATTCCGCCGGCAGCTGCCGCATAGACCTTTTGCCCCGTCGGCACCGAGCCTGTAAGCGAGACTTTGGCCACGCGCGGATCGGTGACAAGGCTGCCCCCCACCCCGCCGCGCCCTTGCACGACGTTAAAAAGCCCCGCTGGCAGCCCCGCTTCGATATAGATCTCGGCCAGTTGCAAGGCGCCAAGCGGCGTGACCTCAGAAGGTTTGAACACCATGGCATTGCCCAAAGCCAGCGCCGGAGCCGATTTCCAGCAGGCAATCTGGCTGGGGTAATTCCAAGCGCCGATGCCGACGCAAACCCCCAAAGCCTCGCGGATGGTATAGACAAAATCGCGCCCCAAGGGGATGGTCTGGCCGGTGATCGTCGGGGCAAGACCTGCGAAATATTCCAGCGCATCAGCCCCCGAGGGCCAATCGGCAACCAGCGTTTCCTGAAGCGGTTTGCCGGTGTCCAAGGTTTCCAGCCGCGCCAGATCGGCATTGCGGTCGCGGATGATGTCAGCTGCCCGCCGCAGGATCCTTCCGCGGTCCACCGGGCGCAGGGCGGCCCAAGCGGTCTGCGCGCGTGTGGCACTGGCCAAGGCTGCCTCGATCACCGCAGGGGTTGCCTCGTGCAGCCGCGCAATCACCGCCCCCGTGGCCGGATAGATCACCTCGATCACAGCCCCTGCGGTGTCTTCGACATAGGCGCCATCGACAAAATGGCTCGCTTTTGGTTGCGCAATCATCACGCCCCCCTTTCCAGTTTAGAATTCAAATAATTCAACGCGGTCTTGACCGCTGCCGCCCCATCAGGCGCGCCCGACTTCAACACTTCGCGCAGGTAAAGCCCGTCAATCAACGCGCCCAAGCCATCGGCGATGCCAATCGCCCGCGCCCCCGCCAAAGGCCGCAGTTCCGCCATCAGGTTCGAGCGTAACCGGCCCTGATATATCTTCAAAAGCCGTTTCGCCTCGGGCACGGTCTGGGCCAAGACCCAAAAGTTCAGCCAAGCCCCCACCGCTTCGCGCCGGAAATTGCCGGCACTGAACGAGGCCGCCAAAATCGCCGCCAGCCGCGCCTGCGGACCCTCTGCCGCCGCAAGCGCGCCGCGCACCTCGGCGCCGTAAAGCGTTAGGATATTGCGCATCGCGGCCAAAAACATCTCTTCCTTGCTGCCAAAATAGTGATGCGCCAAAGCGCTGGACATGCCCGCACGCTTGGCGATCTGGCTGACCGTCACATCCAAAGACCCCGCCCGCCCGATTTCTGCAATCGTGGCTTTGACGAGGGCCGCCTTTCGGATAGGCTCCATTCCAAGCTTTGGCATAGTTGCGCCTTTTCAGGAAAAACACTTGCTTTCTGCAGCTATCTTGAAGTTTATTGACTCGTCAATCAACAAAAAACAGGGATACCCAAATGACCCTTCGTTCTACGCTACTTGCTTCTGCCGTGACCTTTGCCATGGCCGGTTCCGCCTTTGCTGCTGGCTGCGATAAAGTGACCTTCTCGGATGTGGGCTGGACCGACATCACCGCCACCACCGCCGCGACCAGCCTTGTGCTAGAGGCTTTGGGCTATGAGACCGAAACCAAAGTGCTGTCGGTGCCGGTGACCTATGAAGGCATGTCCTCGGGCGATGTCGATGTTTTCCTTGGCAATTGGATGCCAACCATGGAAAGCAATATCGCCGCCTACCGCGACGCCAAAACCGTGGACACCGTGCGCGCCAACCTTGAGGGCGCGAAATATACGCTGGCGACCAATGCCAAAGGTGCCGAACTGGGCATCAAAGATTTCGCCGATATCGCAGCCCATGCGGCCGATCTGGGTGGCAAGGTTTACGGCATCGAGGCCGGCAATGACGGCAACAAGCTGATCCTTGATATGATCGAGCAAAACGCCTTTGGCCTGAAAGATGCGGGCATCGACATCGTCGAAAGCTCCGAGCAAGGCATGCTCGCGCAGGTTGAGCGCGCCGATAACGCAGGCGAGGCGATTGTCTTCCTTGGCTGGGAACCCCACCCGATGAACGCCAAGTTTCAGATGAGCTATCTGACCGGCGGCGATGATTTCTTTGGTCCAGATCTGGGCGGCGCAACCGTCTATACCAACACCCGCGCGGGCTATGTCTCTGAATGCGCCAATACCGGTAAGCTGTTGTCCAACCTTAGCTTTACGCTGGCGATGGAAAACGAGATCATGGGCGCGATCTTGAACGATGGCGCTGATCCAAAGGCTGCCGCCAAGGCTTGGCTGGCCGCTCATAGCGATGTGCTTGGCCCATGGCTGGACGGCGTCACCACCAAAGACGGTGGCGATGCCATGGCGGCTGTCAGCGCTGCCTTGAAGTAAACCAACAGGGCCCCGAAGCCATCTTCGGGGCCTTATCTTGTCTAAAAGGGGCACCACATGGATTGGCTAACGGCCTATAAACTCCCGATCGGAGCATGGGCGAATACGATCTTTCTTTGGATGAAAGTCAATCTGGCCTGGGCCTTTAACGCGCTTGCCAAGGCGCTTGAATGGCTGATCGAGGGGTTTTTGTGGCTGCTGCAAACCCCCAATCCTTTGGTGATTATCGCTGTGTTCATGGCCATCGCTTGGGCCATGCAGCGCAATTGGAAAACCGTGATCGGGGTTGGGCTGGGGTTTTTGTTCATCATCAACCAAGGCTATTGGAAAGAAACCACGGAAAGCCTGACGCTGATTGTCTCGGCCTGTGCGGTTTGCATGGCTTTGGGCGTGCCAATCGGCATTGCCTGCGCGCATCGTCCTCGCCTGAACGAGGCGCTGGCCCCCGTGCTTGATCTGATGCAGACCCTGCCGACCATGGTCTATCTTATTCCGGCGGTTGTGTTTTTTGGCCTTGGCATGGTGCCGGGCCTTGTCGCCACCGTGATCTTTGTGCTGCCCGCCCCGATCAGGCTGACCGAGCTTGGCATCTCATCCACCCCGATTGCGCTGAAAGAGGCCGCAACCGCCTTTGGCGCCACCCCCAGCCAAAAGCTGTGGAAGGTCGAACTGCCTTGGGCCTTGCCGCAAATCATGGTCGGGCTGAACCAAACCATCATGCTGTCGCTGTCGATGGTGGTGATTGCGGCCATGGTCGGGGCAAACGGTGTCGGCATTCCGGTGCTGCGCGCCTTGCAAAGCATGAATATCGCGAAGGGTTTCGAATCTGGCATGGTCATCGTGGTCATCGCCATCACCCTGCGCGCAACCTTCCAGCGCAAGGGCTGAGCCATGAACGCTATTGAATTTGACCGCGTCTCGATTGTTTTTGGCGATCACCCTGACCGCGCCTTGCCGCTGATGGATCAGGGCCAAAGCCGGTCCGAGATTCAGGCCAGCACCGGCCAGATCCTGGGCGTGCATGATTGCAGCCTTTCGGTGGCCGAGGGCGAGATTTTGGTGCTGATGGGGCTGTCGGGGTCGGGAAAATCGACGCTTTTGCGCGGGGTGAATGCGCTGAATCCGGTGGTGCGCGGCGAGGTGCGGGTGAAAGACGGCGATCAGATGACCTCTGTCACCACCGCAGATGCGGCCACTTTGCGCCGGCTGCGGCTGTCAAACATCGCCATGGTGTTTCAAGCCTTTGGCCTGCTGCCATGGCGCAGCGTGCGCGACAATGTCGGGCTCGGGTTAGAGCTGGGCGGTCAATCGCCCGAGGCGCGCCGCGCCAAGGTGGATGAACAACTTGCGCTGGTGAACCTGTCGCAATGGGCCGAACGGAAGGTGGGCGAGCTGTCGGGCGGCATGCAGCAACGCGTCGGCCTTGCCCGCGCCTTTGCCACCGATGCGCCGATCCTGCTGATGGACGAGCCGTTTTCGGCGCTGGATCCGCTGATCCGCGCACGGCTGCAAGACGAGCTGCTGGATCTGCAAGCCAAGCTGCGCCGCACCATCATCTTTGTGTCGCATGATCTGGACGAGGCCTTTAAGATCGGCAACCGCATCGCGCTGATGGAGGGCGGGCGCATCGTGCAAATCGGCACCGCACGCGAGATTATCGCAAATCCGTCGTCTGACTATGTCGCGGATTTCGTGGCACATATGAACCCGATGGGGGTTTTGACCGCGCGCGATGTGATGCAGCAAGGCGCGGGCCAAGGGCCAGAGATTGACGCCGAAATGCCGGTGAAAGCGGTGATGGAGCAGCTTGCCACCGCGCCAGAGCTGACGGTCACCCAAGCCGGGGCCGCGATTGGCGTGGTCAATGCCGGCGGGTTGATGGCCAAGCTGATCAACCCGCGCGGCTAAAGCCTATTCCGTTACATCACCCACAGCGGCGGCTTTGGCCGCTGTTTTCTTCGCGGCTGGTTTTTTCGCAGCCGCCGTCTTGGCAGGGGCCTTTTTCGCCGCAGGCTTTTTCGCCGCCGCAGGTTTGGCGGCAGCTTTTTTCGGCGCGGCCTTCTTGGCAGGGGCTTTCTTTTTGCCGCCCGACTTGCCCGCCTTTTCAGCGATCAGCGCCAAAGCCTCTTCCAGCGTCACCGCTTCGGGGGCGATGTCTTTGGGCAGCGTTGCATTGACCTTGGCCCATTTCACATAAGGCCCGTATTTGCCCGGCATCACCTGAATTGGCCCGCCGTCGGGATGCTCGCCCAGCTCGCGCAGCGGCTCGGCCGCAGGGCCACCCCGCCGCCCTGCCAGTTTCAGCGCCAGCACTTCGACCGCGCGGTTCATGCCGATGGTAAAGACCTCTTCGACATCGGGGATATTGGCGTAAACACTGCCATGTTTGACATAGGGGCCAAAACGCCCGATCGCGCTTTCGATCATCACGCCGTCGTCGGGGTGCGGGCCAATCTGGCGCGGCAGGCTTAACAGCTCAATCGCACGCTCTAGCGTCAGGCTTTCGGCAGGCCAGCTTTTCGGCAGGCTTGCGCGCGGCGGTTTCGGGGCCTCTTCGCTGGCCTCGCCCTTTTGCACATAGGGGCCAAAGCGGCCGGCGCGCAGCGAAATCTCTTGGCCCTCGGCATCCAGCCCCAAGATCCGGCCATCGACCGAGCCACCCTCTTCGCCCGAAATCGGACGGGTATAGCGACATTCCGGATAATTGCCGCAGCCAATGAAAGCCCCGCCCGAGCGCGAGGTTTTCAGATGCAAACGCCCCGTGCCGCAGCTGGTGCAGACCCGCGGATCGCTGCCATCTTCGCGCAAGGGGTAAAGATGCGGCGACAGAAAATCGTCGATCTTGGTCAGCACTTCGCCAATGCGCAGATCGGCCGTCTCGGCAATCGCAGCCGAGAAGTCGCGCCAGAACCGCGCCAAGACTTCCTTGTAATCGCGCTCGCCCGCCGAGACATCGTCAAGCTGGCTTTCCAGATCGGCGGTGAAATCATATTCGACATAGCGGCGGAAGAAATTGGTCAAAAACGCGGTGACCAAGCGGCCCTTGTCTTCGGGAAACAGCCGGTTCTTGTCTTTGCGCACATATTCGCGGTCGACAATCGTGGTCAGCACGCTGGCATAGGTCGAAGGCCGCCCGATGCCCAGCTCTTCCATCTTTTTGACCAAGGTGGCTTCGGAATAGCGCGCAGGCGGTTGGGTGTGGCTTTGGTTGCCCAAAACCGCGCCATCGGCACTGATCACCGCCGAGCCAATCGCGCGCGGCCCAAGCGGCGCGCCTGCGTCTATCAGATCGAAATCATCCTTCGACACCGCCTCGGCCTGCTTTTGAAACGCTGCTTCAAAGCCACCCTTTTTCGGGCTGACGGCTTCGGATTGCATGATCTGCGGCAGCTTGCCCTCGTCTTCATCCTCGTCGTCGCGGCCCTCTTCATAGACCTTGAGAAAACCGTCAAACAGCGTCACCTGACCCGAGGCGCGCAGCCCGACTTGGCCATCCGCACTGCCAATATCGACCGAAGTGCGTTCAAGCCGCGCCGAGGCCATTTGGCTGGCGAGCGTCCGCTTCCAGATCAGCTCGTATAATTTGCGCTGATCGGCCTCGGTCAAGCGCAGATCATCCGGCCCCGCCGTCATATCGGTGGGGCGGATACATTCATGCGCCTCTTGCGCGTTCTTGGCCTTGTTTTTGTAGATCCGTGGCGCGTCGGGCACATAGGCCGCACCAAAGCGCGCGCCAATCGCTGCCCGCGCGGCGGTCACCGCTTCGGGGGCCATGTCGATGCCATCGGTCCGCATATAGGTGATGTGGCCCGCCTCATAAAGCCGCTGCGCTGCGGACATGCAGGCCTTGGCCCCCATGCCATATTTGCGGCTGGCCTCTTGTTGCAGGGTCGAGGTCATAAAGGGCGGCGAGGGGTTGCGCATCGCGGGCTTGGCTTCGACCGATTGCACCGTCAGCGCCCGCGAGGTCACCGCCTGCACCGCCAATTCGGCAGCAGCGGCGGTGGCAATGTCGAATTTATCCAGACGCTTGCCGCCCATCTGCACAAGGCGGGCGGTAAATTCTTGGCCGCGCGGGGTCAGCAGAACCGCCGAAACGGTCCAGAATTCGCGGGCGCGAAAAGCCTCGATCTCCATCTCGCGCTCGACCACCAAACGCAGGCAAACCGATTGCACGCGGCCAGCGGACCGCGAGCCGGGCAGTTTGCGCCACAGCACCGGCGACAGGGTAAAGCCCACCAAATAATCGAGCGCACGCCGCGCGAGGTAGGCATCTACCAAGGGCTGATCGACCTGACGCGGATGCTTCATCGCCTCGGTCACCGCCTCTTTGGTGATGGCGTTAAAGGTGACGCGGCTGACCTTTTTGCCTTTCTTCAGACTGCTGGCCAGCGCCTCTTGCAAATGCCAAGAAATCGCCTCGCCCTCGCGGTCAGGGTCGGTCGCAAGAATTAACTCGTCATCGGTTTTCAGCGCGTCTTTGATGGCGTTGATATGCTTTTTGCTATCAGCGGCCACCTCCCATTTCATCTCGAACTCATGCTCGGTATCGACCGAGCCGTCTTTTGGCGGCAGGTCGCGCACATGGCCGTATGATGCCAGAACGACATAGTTCGATCCAAGATATTTGTTGATTGTCTTGGCTTTAGCGGGCGACTCTACGACGACAACGGGCATGGAATTCCCTTGAAAACACTTGCGAGGATAGCGGGGCACCATGTGGGCCATATCGCGGCGTTGTCAACAGGTGGTGGCAAGATGCCGATGCTGCGGCGGAACTTTCTCGTCACCACTGGCAGAATTTGGCGGCGCGCGCTAGCCGCGCAGACTAAGCAATCCGCCGGCATGGCGGCTGATCCGGCCCTCCAACTCCAGCGCCATCAGCGCCGAGGCAAGCCCGCCCGCAGGCAGATCCAGATCGCGGATCAGCTGATCTTCGGCCAAGGGGCTGGGGCCCAACCGCTCAAGAATCTGGGTATGCACCGCGGCAATTTCGGCCATGGGGCGACGCTGCGGCACCGGCCCCGGCAGATCGACCACAGCCACAGGCGGTTGCGGCGCTTGGGCGCGAAACGGCCCGCGCAGGCCAATCGCCTCCAGCACATCGCTGGCCGAGCGCACCAAGGTCGCGCCATCACGCAGCAAAATATTGCAGCCCGCCGCGCGCGCATCAAAAGGATGCCCCGGCACCGCCAAAACCTCGCGCCCCTGATCCAAGGCATTGCGCGCCGTAAGCAGGCTGCCCGAGCGCGCCGCAGCCTCGACCACCACCACCGCCCGCGCCAAGCCCGAGACGATGCGATTGCGCTGCGGGAAATGCCGTGCTTGCGGCGCCAAGCCCATCGGCTGCTCAGACAGCAGACAGCCCGCGCGCGCAATCTCGCCCGCCAAGGCCGCGTTCTCTTGCGGATAGATCACATCGACCCCACCCGCCTGCACGGCAACCGTGCCGCCCTGCAAAGCCGCCTGATGCGCCTCGGCATCAATGCCGCGCGCAAGCCCCGAGACCACCACCTGCCCTGCCTCTGCCAGCCCCAAGGCCAGCCGCCGCGTCATCCGCAGCCCCAAGGACGAGGCATTGCGCGCCCCCACCAGCGCCACCATCGGCCGCGCCAGCAGCCCGACATCGCCCTGCACCCATAAAACCGGCGGCGCATCGGGCAGATCCATCAGTGGCAGCGGATAGCCCGCCTGCCCCCAAAGCAACAGCTGCGCCCCCAGCGCCCGCCCTGTGGCCCATTCGTGGCGCACCACCTCAATTGGGCAAAGCGCATAATTCTCAACCCCAGCCGCCCGTGCGACCTGCGGCAGGGCTGCAAGCGCTGCCTCTACATCGCCGTGTTCGGCCAAAAGCTTGTGAAAACTGGCAGGCCCCACCCGTCGCGAGCGGATCAGGCGCAGCCAAAGCAAGGGATCTTGCGGCTCTGCCTCGGCAAACCCCTGCCGCTGCGCCTGATTTTGACAAAATGCCATCACCGCCTCACACTCTTTACAAGGCTCAGTCTGCATCCGGCAGGGTTAACAATTGGTAAACGTCGCCGGTAAAATCGCTGGACTAAATTTCATCTAAAACTGGACTTATCGAAACCATGGCTGGGCAGATTGCGGCAGGCCAGCAATTCGATCAAACTGCCGGAAATACTCTCAAGGATCCCAGCCATGCAAAACGCCGAAATCGCCCGCCGCCGCACCGATGCCATCTCGCGCGGGGTGGGGGTGCAAACCGAAATCTATGTCGATCACGCCCTGAACTCCGAGGTTTGGGATATCGAAGGCAAGCGCTACATCGACTTTGCAGCCGGCATCGCGGTGGTCAACACCGGCCACTGCCACCCCCGCGTGATGGCCGCGGTGACGGCACAGCTGTCGAAATTCACCCACACCTGCCACCAAGTGCTGCCCTATGAAAACTACGTCCGTCTGGCCGAGCGTCTGAACGCCGCCGTGCCCGGTGAATTCGACAAGAAAACCGTATTTGTCACCACCGGCGCCGAAGCGGTTGAAAACGCTGTCAAAGTCGCGCGCATCGCCACCGGCCGCAATGCCATCATCGCTTTTGGCGGGGCGTTTCACGGCCGCACCATGATGGGCATGTCGCTGACCGGCAAGGTCGACCCCTATAAAAAGGGTTTCGGCGCGATGATGCCCGATGTCTACCACATCCCCTTCCCGCAAGAGGTGCACGGCATCACCACCGAAGAAGCCCTTGCCGGCATGACCAAGCTGTTCAAAGCCGATCTCGACCCGACCCGTGTCGCGGCAATCATCTTTGAACCGGTGCAGGGCGAAGGCGGCTTCTACCCCGCGCCAAAAGACCTGGTCGTCGCGATCCGCAAACTGTGTGACGACAACGGCATCGTGATGATCGCAGACGAGGTGCAAACCGGCTTTGCCCGCACCGGCACCATGTTCGCGATGGAGCAATATGGCGTCGCGGCCGACATAACCACCATGGCAAAAGGCCTTGCAGGTGGTCTGCCGCTTGCAGCCCTGACCGGCCGCGCCAGCCTGATGGACGCCGCCCACCCCGGCGGCCTTGGCGGCACCTATGGCGGCAACCCGCTGGGCATCGCCGCCGCCAATGCGGTGCTCGATGTGATCGAAGACGAAGACCTCTGCGCCCGCGCCAACGAGCTTGGCGGCCGCCTGAAACAGCGGCTCGAGGCCATTCGCTCCACCACCCCCGAAATCTGCGACATCCGCGGTCCGGGCTTCATGGTGGCGATCGAATTTGCCAACCCTGGCAACCATGCCCCCGACGCAGGCTTCACCACCCGCGTCCGGCTCGAGGCGCAAAAGCGCGGCCTGATCCTGCTGACCTGCGGCGTCTACGCCAATGTGATCCGCTTCCTTGCGCCGATCACCATCCCCGACGCGCATTTCGCTGAAGCGATGGACATCCTCGAAGCCGCCGTCGCCGCCGCCCGCACCGCCTAAGCAAACCCCAAAGGCGCGCCCCCACATCAGGGCGCGCCCCACCCCCCTTTGCGCTTTCATCTTGGCCCAAATATCCCCGCCGGAGGCTCCGCCGCCCGCCAAAGCCCGCAGCATTTGCAAGCCCGCGCAGACCGCGCTATCACCTGCCAAACAAGGGGGCGCGCGATGGCCGGCATAGAACTGATCAATGCAAGCGTCAGCCTCTCAGGCCGGCTGATCCTCTGCGATATCTCACTTTGCCTCACCGAAGCCCGCATCGGCATCCTTGGCCGCAACGGCTCGGGCAAGACCACGCTGCTGCGGCTGATCGCAGGGCTGATCCCGCCCAGCACCGGCTCGGTTCAGATCGAGGGCACACCCGCCACAGACCGCCGCAGCCTGCTGCCGCAACTCGGTATCCTGTTTCAAAACCCCGATCACCAGATCCTGTTTCCCACCGTGACCGAGGAACTCAGCTTTGGTCTGCGCCAAATCGGCAAAACCGCAGCCGAGGCCGAAGCCGCCGTCGCAGCCCTGCTGGCAAGCGAAGGCCGCAGCCACTGGGCGCGCGCCAATACCCATAGCCTCAGCCAGGGCCAAAAGCATTACCTCTGCCTTCTGGCGGTGCTTTTGATGGCACCGCGCAGCATTTTGCTGGATGAACCCTTTGCAGGGCTTGATTTGCCAACCCAAGCCCGCTTGGCGCGCCGTCTTGCCGCCCTGCCGCAGCGCCTGATCACCATCAGCCACGACCCCGCCGCCGTGGCCGCCTGTGATCGGCTGATCTGGATCGAGGCCGGCCGCATCCATGCCGATGGGACGCCTGCGCAGATCCTGCCCGCCTTCACCCAAGCCATGACCTTGATCGGAGAGCGCGATGCTGACACTGACCTCGCCGATTGAAACTTGGGCGCACCACTGCCGCGCGGGTCGCAAACTGGCAGCGCTGTGCGGCTTTACCCTGATCTTATTTGCACTCAGCTCACCGCTTTGGCTTGGCCTTTGCGCGCTGCTGACTGCCGGCGTGATCGCATCGGCAGGCATGCGCTTTGGCCTTGAAAGCGCGCGGATGCTGCGGCCTTTGCTGCCCTTTGTCGCGCTGGTCGCGCTTTGGCATCTGATCACGCAAGATGCTTTGGGTGTGACGATTATTTTGCGCATGATCACGGCTGTCGCTGCTGCCAATTTCGTCACCATGACCACGCGGCTCAGCGATATGATTGCGGTGATCCAGCGGCTTGCAAAACCGCTACGCCCGCTGATCGCCCCCAAAGCGCTGGCGCTGGCCATCGCGCTGACGCTGCGCTTTATCCCCACCATGCTGGCGCGCAGCCAAACCATCCGCGAAAGCTGGCAGGCGCGCGCGGCCCGCCCGCCGCGCTGGCGGATCTTATTGCCCACCACGCTTGCCGCCCTAGACGATGCCGAGCAGGTCGCCGAGGCCTTGCGCGCGCGCGGCGGAACAGAGTAGATGGGCGCGCAACAGGAGAGCCCGCCCTTGGAAAAGAATCTGACCCATATCGCCCTTTTTGCCGCGCTGATCGCCGTGCTGGGGTTGGTGCCGAAAATTGACCTCGCCTCGGGCGTGCCGATCACGGCGCAAAGCCTTGGCATCATGCTCTGTGGCACGGTGCTGGGGGCCAAGCGCGGCGCGCTGGCGGTGCTGTTGTTTCTGGGCCTGACACTGGCCGGCCTGCCCCTGCTTTCGGGCGGACGCGGCGGTTTGGGGCTGCTGGCCTCGCCCACCGTCGGCTATCTGATCGGCTTTCCGGTCGCGGCCTATGTGACCGGCGCTGTCACCACGCATCTGAAAGCCAACATCGGCCTTGCCGCAGGCCTTGGCGCAGCCCTTGGTGGCGTCTTGGTGCTGAATGGCCTTGGCGTGATCGGCATGTCAGTGATGCTAGGCAAAACCCTGCCCGAAGCCGCCCTTCTGGCCGCCCCCTTTCTGATCGGCGATAGCATTAAGGCGGGTCTTGCGGGCCTGCTGACCCAATCCATCGCCAAAATGCGCCCCGCGGCACTGCTGTCACGCGCCTAAGCGGGCCGTTGCGCGGGGGCTAGCGCTGCACCACCAGCGCCGTGCCCAAACCGCCCGCCGCCGCAATCGCCGCAAGCCCGGTCCCTGCGCGCAGCTCGTAAAACAACCGCACCGCCAAAATCGCCCCCGAGGCGCCAATCGGATGCCCACGAGCCAAAGCGCCGCCACCGATATTGACCGGCACGCGCCCCAAGCCCGCTGCCGCGACACAGGCCATCGCCTGCACCGCATAGGCCTCCATCACCTCGGCCACAGCAAGCTGATCCGGCCGCAGCCCCAACCGCGCCAAGGCCTGCGCTATGGCCGCTACCGGCACCAGCCCCGGCTCTTCAGGATCGCCCCCCAGCGTCGCCCCGCCCAGAATCCGCAGGCCCTGCCCAGCGGCGATGCGGTCGGAAACCACCAGCACAAAGCCCGCGCCATCGGCGGCCACCGCCGCATTGGCTGGCGTGATGCTGCCAACCATCGGCTTGGCCCGCGCCGCCACCGCAGGCGTCAAGCCGCGCGCAAAGACATCGCGCTCGACCCCCGCCAAAGCCACAATCTCACCCGGACAGACCCGCGCCGTGGCATGGCTTGCCACCGCCCAAGCATCCTGTGCCGCCCGCGCAATCCCCAAGCGTTCGGCCAAAGCCGAGGCCGCCGCCGACATCTCGGGGTCGCGCTCGGGCCAAGGCGTAAAGGGCGCTTGGGTGTAGCGCCGCGCAGGTCCGCCATCGGGATCGGTGGCAAAACGCTCTGGCGCGCG
The DNA here is from genome assembly GCF_036782355.1 of Cypionkella sp. Classification (NCBI taxonomy): domain Bacteria; kingdom Pseudomonadati; phylum Pseudomonadota; class Alphaproteobacteria; order Rhodobacterales; family Paracoccaceae; genus Cypionkella; species Cypionkella sp. The sequence continues at coordinate 18,627 of NZ_DAIPZF010000033.1, read as the reverse complement.
CGAATAGCTTTCCACCCCGCCCGCTATCACCACCTCGGCCAAACCCGCCTGCACCATCGCATGCGCCAGCAAAATCGCATCCAAGCCGCCCACGCATTGCCGGTCAATCGACAACCCCGCCACCCGCTCGGGCAGCCCCGCCGCAAGCGCAAGCCGCCGCGCCGGATTGCCCCCCGCCCCAAGCGCATTGGCGCAGATCAGCTCATCCACCGCCTCCGGCGCAATCTCCGCCTGATCAAGCAAAGCCCGCACAACCGGCGCGCCCAGATCCTCGATCCGCAGCCGCGCAAAGGCCCCACCACGCGGCACCACCGCCAAACGCTTTGCCGCCAAAATCACGCTCACAGCCCGACCTCCAAGGCCAGACGCTGCAAATCGGTCTTGCCCGAGGCCAAAACCGGCCAATCCTCGCGCCAAATCACCGCGCGCGGCGCCTTCAACGCGCCAAAGCGCGCACGACAAGCCGCCAAGATCGCCGCCTCCTGCCCCGGATCCCCCTGCAACACCGCCAGCAAAACCGACCCGCGCAGCGCATCCGGCCTTGGCAAAACCGCCGCCCGCTCCACGCCTGCAAGCCCCAAAAGAAACCCCTCAATCTCCTCGGGAAACACATTCTGATCCGCAACCGTCACCATCCGCCCCTTGCGTCCTGACAGATAAAGATAGCCGTCGCGCAAAAACCCCATCTCGCCCACCGAGAGCCAGCCCTCTCGCCACACCGCCCCGCCCGGATCAGCGCCAGCATAGCCCTGAAACAGATAGGGGCTGCGCAGCCAAATCTCGCCCGCACGCAGCTCGATCTCAACCCCGGGATAGGCGCGCCCCACCGAGGCTTCAGGCGCATCGGGCCCTGCAAGCGTGATGAAACTCGCCTCGGCCGCGCCATAAAACTCGCAGACCTCCGCCCCCGCCAAAGCTTGGCGCAAACCAAGATCCAGCTTTGATCCACCAACCAAGATCCGCCCCGCAGGCCGCCAGCCCGCCTCCAGCAGCAACCGCAGCTGCGCAGGTGTGGCATAGATCAGATCCGCCGCCAAAATCGCCGCCTGCCGGTCAGGCCGCATGCCGCCCAAAAGCTGCAAGCTCGCCCCCAGATGGATCGCCTCCAACGCACCATAAAGCGCCAGCGACTGTACCAGTTCCCCCAGCACCGCCACCCGCCGCCCCGGCCCAATCTGAAACATCTGCGCATTCACCGCAAAGCTCGCGGTCCAACTGGCCATGCTGCGCAAAATCCGCCGCGGCGCCCCCGATGAGCCCGAAGTCAGCGTCTCAAACACCGCCTCGCCCTCGGGCTGCGGCCCCGCCCCGCCAATCCGAAACGCCCCACCGCGCGCCAAAACACCGCGCAAACCCGCATCGTCGCCCCAAACCTGCGCCTCAGGATGCCAAGCAAAGGCTTTCATCTTGGCCCAAATATCCCCGCCGGAGGCCCCACCGCCTCAGCCCGCGACCAAGCCACGCATCCGGCGCAGCGCCAGCAAATAGCCCTCCGTGCCAAAGCCCGCAATCACCCCCTCGGCCCGCGCCGAGACATAGGAATGATGCCGAAACGCCTCGCGCTTGTGGATGTTCGAGATATGAACCTCCAACACCGGCCCGTCAAAGGCGTTCAGCGCATCCAAGATCGCCACCGATGTATGCGAATAGGCGCCCGGATTGATGATAATCCCCGCCGCCTCAGTGCGGGCGCGGTGGATCATCTCGACCAAGCCGCCCTCGTGATTTGACTGCATCGCCTCAAGCGGCATGCCAAACTCTGCGGCCAGTGCTGCAACCTTCGCCTCGACATCGGCCAGGGTCTCGGACCCATAGATCTCGGGCTGGCGCAGCCCCAGCAGGTTCAAATTCGGGCCGTTGATCAGAAAAATAGGCTTCACGGTGCGTCATCCTTGGCGATTTTTCCCTTGATAGCGCATCGCGACCGTGCTGCCACACAAAAAACGCGCCCTCCTGATCGGGAAGGGCGCGCAGGGGTCTCTGGGCGCAAGCGCCCCTGTCAGGGAGACCGACAGCTCAGGCGACTTTGCTTAAAGCCAAATCAGGAACAATGCCCAGCGCGCGCACCACATCGCGGGTCAGTTCGGGCCGGTTCAGGGTGTAGAAATGCAGATCCTGCACGCCTTCCTCGATCAGCCTTGTGCAAAGCGTGGTGCATTGGGTCAGCGACAGCAAAGCCTCGCGCCCGTCGCGCGCGGCGGCTGCAAAGCCTTCGTCCAAGCGCTGGGGCACCTGCGCGCCGCAGCGGGCGGCAAAGTTTTTCGTGCCCTGCCAGCTTTGAATAGGCAAAATCCCCGGGATGATCGGCGCCGTGATGCCTGCCGCCGCGCAATCATCGCGAAAGCGCAAAAACGTATCGGCCTCAAAGAAAAACTGCGTGATCGCCGAGGTTGCGCCTGCGTCGATCTTGCGCTTGAGCCAGGTCACATCGGCCCGCGCATCGGCAGCGTCAGGGTGACGTTCGGGATAGGCCCCGACGCGCAGCTTGAACTTGCCGGTTTTCGCCAAGGCCGCCACCAGATCCACCGAAGAGCCAAAGCCATCGGGATGCGGCATAAAGCGCGCAGCCCCTTTTGGCGCATCGCCGCGCAGCGCCACGATCTCGGTGACACCTGCGGCGGCATAGGCTTCGGCAATCTCCAGCGTCTCGCTGCGGCTGGCGTCCACGCAGGTCAGATGCGCTGCCACCTTCAGCCCGTAATTGCGCTTGATGGTGGCCACCGCCTCATGGGTCAGCTTGCGGGTGGTGCCGCCCGCGCCATAGGTGACCGAAACAAACTCGGGCGCCATCGGTGCCAGCACCTGCACGGTTTCCCAAAGCTTGAACGAAGCCTCAAGGCTTTGCGGCGGGAAAAACTCGAAAGAAATGCGCGGTGCGGTCATGGGACGTCTCCTTTTACTTGCCTCTTTATGCCGCAAGGCGATAAATGAATCCAATTCATAGTTTTCAACAACAATATGAGAACCCCGCATGTATATCGAGTTACGCCACCTGCGCACCATCCGCGCCATTCAGCAGGCCGGCGGATTGGCGCGTGCTGCCGATATGCTGAACATGACGCAATCGGCGCTGAGCCACCAAGTCGCGGGGCTCGAGGCGCAGGTGGGGATGGAATTGTTCGTGCGCCGGTCAAAGCCGATGACGCTTTCGGCGGCAGGCATTCGGATGCTGCGCACCGCCGAGCGGATTTTGCCCGAAATCACCGCGCTGGAAGATGAATTTCGCGCGCTGCAATCGGGCAAGACCGGGCGTCTGCACATCGCCATTCAGTGCCACGCCTGCTTTGACTGGCTGTTTCCGGTGCTGGAACTTTTCCGTCATGCCTGGCCTGAAGTCGATGTCGATATCCGCGCGGGGCTAGCCTTTGACAGCTTTCCCGCCTTGCTGCGCGAAGAGGTGGATCTGGTGATTTCCTCGAACCCCGAACCGCTGGGGGGCATTACGGCCAATGCGCTGTTTGATTATCATCCGGTGTTTGTCGGCGCGGCGCAAAACCCGCTGGCCGCCAAGGCGATGATCGAGGCCGAGGATTTTCGCGATCAAACCCTGATCACCTATCCGGTGGCGCGCGACAAATTGGATGTCTTTACCGAGCTGCTGACCCCGGCCCGGGTCGAGCCGCTGGCCCAGCGCCCGGTCGAATTGACCGCCGTAATCCTGATGCTGGTCGGATCGAACCGCGGCGTGGCGGTGCTGCCCGATTGGGTGCTGCGCGAGGTGAAATCCAATGCCGATTACATCACCCGCCCGCTGGGGCCGCATCAGGTGACCAAGCGGCTTTACGGTGTGACCCGCGATGAAGACGCCGCCCGCCCGTTTATCGCGCATTTTCTGCGCCTTGCGCGGGTCGAGGCGGTGAAGTTGCAGCGCAATTTGGCATAGCGGCCTTGTCATTCATGCATGGCTTAGGCGCGGGGTGGCAATTGCAATCATAAGCAGGCTTATAGTATACCGCGCTTATGAAAACCGACGCCCCCTCGCTTGGCCCTTTGCTGCATGATGCCGCCCGCCTCATCCGCCGCCGCTTTGAACAGCATACGGCAGATCTGGGGCTAAGCTCGGCGCAATGGCGCTTGCTGATCCATGTTTTGCGCGAAGAACGTGTGACCCAAGCGCGCTTGGCCGAACGGCTTGAAATTGAACCGATTTCCGTCTCGCGCCTGCTGGACCGTATGGAGCAAGCCGGCTGGATCGCACGCGAAGCAGACCCGCAAGACCGCCGCGTGCGCCAAGTGGTGGCGACCCAAGCCGCGCTTGATATCAAAGCCTCGCTCTATCGCAGTGCCGACGAGGTCTACGGCGAGGCTATGGCAGGCCTTGATCCCGGCTTGCGCCAAACCCTGATCGACACCCTTATCACCCTGAACAACAATCTGTCAGACGCGATTGCCGCTGGCAGCAAGGACCCATCATGACCGCCACCAGCACCAATGCCGCCGCAGCCCCAGCCGACAAAGCTGCGCCAAAATCGAAACGCCGTGTGCTGATGATTGCCGGGCCCTTGGTGCTTTTGGTCGCCGCTGGCAGCTATTGGCGGATGGGGGGGCGCTATGAGACCACCGAGAACGCCTATCTGCACCAAGCCCGCATTGGCGTGGCAACCTCGGTCAGCGGGCGAGTTGACAAGGTGCTGATCGCTGACAACCAGATCGTCAAGACAGGCGATGTGCTGTTTGAACTGGATCAAACCCCGTTCCAGATCGCCTTGGCCCAAGCCGATGCCGCCGTTGCCGCCGCCCGCATTGGGGTCGAACAGCTAAAGCTGAACCTCCGCACCGCCCAGAAGACCCTGGCCTTGGCCGAGGATACCGCCGCCTATAAAACCCGCGCCCGCGCAAGGGTTGAAAGCCTTGGCGATAAGGGCGTGTCGTCAGATGCGGCCTTGGATGACGCGCGTCACGAAGAAAGCGTGGCACTGGATCAACGCGATTTGGCCAAACAATCACTGGCGATGGCGCTGGCGGCTTTGGGGGGTGCAGCAGACATCGCCGCGGAGGATCACCCAAGCGTCAAGGCAGCCTTGGCCGCGCGCGATCAGGCCGCCTATAACCTTGGCAATGCCAGCCTGCGCGCGCCTGCCGATGGCGTGATCTATCAAGCCGCCTCTTTTAAGGCGGGCGAGATGGTGGCCGCAGGGCAAAGCCTGTTCACCTTGGTGCAAACCGATGATGTCTGGGTAGAGGCAAATTTCAAAGAAACCCAGCTGGAATTTGTCCAAGCAGGCCAGCCCGCCGAGATCAGCATTGATCTGCAAGGCGGCCAAAAGCTGGCCGCTGTGGTCGAGGCGATTGGCGCAGGCACGGGGTCGGAATTCTCGCTTTTGCCGGCACAAAACGCCACAGGCAATTGGGTCAAGGTCACCCAGCGCGTGCCGGTGCGTCTGCGCCTGACCAATCCGGCCGAAGCTGCGGGGCTTGCCTCGGGTCTTTCGGCCAGCGTCTCGGTTGATACCGGCCAAAGCCGCAGCCTGTCAGACCTGCTGCCCGGCTTTTTGAAGTAAAGCCATGACATCCGATCCAACCCAAGTGCCCCATAAAGGCCTGATCACGGTCTCGATCATGCTGGCCACGATCATGCAGGTGCTGGACACCACCATCGCCAATGTGGCGCTGCCAACGATGACGGGCGATTTGGGGGCCAGCCAAGACACCATCACTTGGGTGCTGACGTCTTATATCGTCGCCTCGGCGATTATGACGCCTGTGACGGGCTGGGTGTCAGACCGCATCGGCAAGCGCGAGTTCTTTATGATCTCGATCACCGGATTTGTTATTTTTTCGATGGCCTGCGGTGTGGCGTGGAACCTGAATTCCATGGTGCTGTTTCGTCTGATGCAGGGGGTCTTTGGCGCGGCGATTGTTCCGCTGTCGCAGACCTTTCTGCTGGATATCAACCCGCGCGAAAAGGCAGGCTCGGCGATGGCGCTTTGGGGGGCTGGCATCATGGTGGGGCCGATCATTGGCCCTACCTTGGGCGGCTATCTGACCGAAAGCTTTAACTGGCGCTGGGTGTTTTTCATCAACTTGCCGGTGGGGATTATCGCTTTGCTGGGCTGTGCGGCCTATCTGCCGAAATCTGTCACCCGCATGCGCCGCTTTGATTTCTTTGGCTTTGCCATGCTGTCGATTGGCATTGGCGCGCTGCAACTGATGCTGGACCGTGGCGCCGAGGTTGATTGGTTTTCAGCCACCGAGACTTGGATCTATCTGTTTTTGTGCCTGACCGGCATGTGGGTCTTTGTGATCCATATCTTGGGCGCCGAGAAACCGTTTCTGGAACCGCGGATGTTTCTGGACCAGAACTTTGCCACGGGTTTGGTGTTTATCTTTGTGATCGGCATCATCCTTTTGGCCAGCCTTGCGCTGTTGCCGCCGATGCTGGCGCGGATCTATGGCTATCCGACGATCACCACGGGGCTGGTGATGGCACCGCGCGGGGTAGGCACCATGGTGTCGATGATCGTGGTGGGCAAATTGGTGCGCACGGTGGATGCGCGGCTTTTGGTGACGCTGGGGCTGATCCTGACGGCGGCGTCTTTGTATTTCATGACCGGATTCACGCCGCAAATGGACAGATCACTGATCATCTGGACAGGGGTGTTGCAGGGGCTGGGGTTGGGGCTGGTGTTTGTGCCCTTGTCGACGATTGCCTTTGCCACCATCGACCCGATCTTTCGCGCCGATGCCACCAGCCTGTTCAGCCTTGTGCGCAATATCGGCTCGTCTATCGGGATTTCGATCGTGACCTTGATGCTGACACGCAATTTGCAGATCAACCATTCGGTGCTGGGGGCCGAGATTTCGCCCTTTAACCCCAACTTTACCAATGCCCTGCCCGGGGCGGCGCGCAGCCTTGTGACCATGTCGCAGGTCGAAGGCTTGGTAACGGTGCAGGCGCTGATGATCAGCTATATCAATGATTTCAAGCTGATGATGATCGTTACCCTTTGCGCAATGCCGCTGGCTTTGCTGCTGAAAAGGCCCGATCTTAGCCCAAAACCCGCCGTGGCCGCCCCCGTGGCGCATGACTAAAGCGCCCAGACGGCAGGCGATGCTTTTGCCTGCCACCCCCCCTTCACATACCGCGCTTGCGCGTGTATGCCCCAATGCTTGAACCGACCGGAGATTTCCCATGCAGGGCAGCGCAAACCTTAATATCATGATCAAGGCCGCACGCCGCGCGGGCAAAGCCCTTGTGAAAGACTTCCGCGAAGTCGAAAACCTTCAGGTTTCGACCAAAGGCCCCGGCGACTTTGTCACCAAGGCCGACCGCGAAGCCGAACGGCTGATCAAAGAAGACCTGATGGGCGCGCGCCCCACCTATGGCTGGCTGGGCGAAGAAACCGGCGAGACCGAAGGCGTCGACCCAACCCGCCGCTGGATCGTCGACCCGCTGGACGGCACCACCAACTTTTTGCACGGCATGCCGCATTGGGCGGTCTCGATCGCGCTGGAGCATAAGGGCGAGATCGTCTCGGCCGTGGTGTTCGATGCCGCCAAGGACGAGATGTTTTGGGCGGAAAAAGGCTCGGGCGCATGGATGAACGACCGCCGCTTGCGGGTTTCGGGGCGGCGTCAGATGCACGAGGCAGTGTTTGCAACCGGCGTGCCTTTTGGTGCCAAAAAGACCCTGCCCGCCACTTTGGGCGATCTGGCACGGCTGATGCCAACCTGTGCTGGCGTGCGCCGCTGGGGTGCGGCCTCGCTGGATTTGGCCTATGTGGCTGCGGGCCGATTTGACGGCTATTGGGAGCGCGAGCTGAACGCTTGGGACATCGCGGCGGGCATCTTGCTGGTGAAAGAAGCCGGCGGCATGGTGGCCCCTGTTCGCGAAGGCTATGACATCTTGGAAAAAGGCGCGCTGATCTGCGCCAATGATCCGCTGTTCGAGCCGCTGAAAAAGATCATCCGCGACGTTTGATCGCCACCTTGCCTGCAAGACCCAAAGCGCCCCAGATTGCGGGGCGCTTTTTTATGGCGCTATTTGCGCGGCACGCGGGGGATATGGCTGGGGGCCAGTCGATATTTCGCCTGCGGGTGCGGCGGTTGCCCGTGGGTTTGCCGCCAAAACTGCACCCCACCGCGGCGCATAAGCGCGGGAAAGGTCAGCACCGCCCCTGCCACAAAGCCGCCCACATGCGCCAGATACGCCACCCCGTCTTGGGTAGCACCCAGACCGTTCATCAGCTGCAAGCCAAACCAGATCCCCAGCACGATCCAAGCCTGTATCGCAAAGATCCGAAAAAACACGATGAAAATTAGCAAGACATCGACCTTGGCGCGCGGAAACAGCAGCAGATAGCCGCCCAAAACCCCCGCAATCGCCCCCGAGGCCCCCACCATCGGCCCGTTCGAGGTGGGATCGCCCGCAATCTGCAAAGCCGCCGCCGCCAATCCACACAAGATATAGAAGCCCAGATAACGCAGATGCCCAAAGGCATCCTCCATATTATCGCCAAAAATCCACAAAAACAGCATATTGCCCAGCAAATGCATCCAGCCGCCATGCAAGAACATATGGGTGATCAGCGTCAGGCCACCCCGGCCCGACAGGATTTGCTCGGGCACCAGCCCCCAAGTGTAGAAAAACTGATCCAAACCTGGGGCCGAAAACTGGCCCCAATAGCCAAGAAACACCAGCATATTGATCGCAATCAAAGCATAGGTGACAAAAGGTGTGCGCCCCGAAGGGTTATGGTCGCGAATTGGAAACATGCCGCCATCCTGCCCATGCCGCAGCTTTCGTCAAGCAAGAAGGGGGGCAGATCGCCCCCCCTGCCCGCTTAGGTGTCAGAGACTTCGGCCAAAAGCTGCGCGTTGCCGCCCGAAGCCGTGGTGTCGATGCAGACATGGCGCTCTAGCAGCACATAGCCCTTGTCCGGCATGCCGCCAATCAGCGGCAGGATCGCGCCTTGCCGTGCCGCCAAGGCTTGCGCGCGCTTGCGCCCCGCCACGACATCGCCCCACCAAAGCGCGCCCGAAAAGCCTTGCAAGCGTGTCAGCGCATCGGGGGCAAGTCCTGCGGCTTCAATCGCATAGCCGCCCAGCGCGCGCACCGCTTCGGCCTGCGCACGGGCCGCATGCGGGGTTGGCCCAAGGCACAACAGCGGCGAACGCGGCATCAGGGTCAGGCGGTTGCTTTCCCCGGTGGGGCCGGGCAGCAATTGCTCCAGCACGGCGGCCTTGCTGTGCGGCTGGGCCAGCTTTGCGGCAATGCCCGCCTCGTCAAGCGCGGTATCCTCGCCCGCCACCACATCAAGGCTGTGCTGGGCAAAGCGGTGCAGATACTCTGGCCCACCCGCCTTGGGGCCGGTGCCCGAAAGCCCCTCGCCACCAAAGGGTTGGCTGCCCACCACCGCGCCGATTTGGTTGCGGTTGACATAAGCATTGCCGACTTGCAGCGCCTCGACCACGCTTTGCACGCGGTCGTCGATCCTTGTGTGCAGACCAAAGGTCAGCCCGTAGCGGGTGGCGTTGACCTCGGCGATCACCCGATCAACCTCGCCCGCCTTAAAGGTGGCGATATGCAGCACGGGGCCGAAAATCTCGCGCGGCATATCGGCGATGCTGCCCACCCGAATGACGGTAGGCGCGATGAAATGCCCGCCCGCAGGCGCGACCATTTCGCGCAAAACCCGCCCCTCGGCGCGCGCGGCGGCGATATACTCGGCAATGCCGGCTTGGGCTTGCGCGTCAATCACCGGCCCCACATCGCTGGCCAGATCCCAAGGATCGCCCAGCGCCAATTCATCCATCGCGCCAAACAGCATGTGCTGCACCACGGCGGCAACGTCTTCTTGCACATAAAGGCAGCGCAGCGCAGAACAGCGCTGGCCCGCCGACTGAAAGCTCGAGGCCAGAATATCGCGCACGGCTTGTTCGGGCAGCGCGGTGCTGTCAACCAGCATGGCGTTCAAGCCCCCCGTTTCGGCAATCAGCGGCGCGGTTGGGGCCAAATGTTCTGCCATATGCGCCCGAATGCGCAGCGCGGTCTGGGTCGATCCGGTAAAGGCGACGCCAGCCAACCGCGCATCGCCCGTCACCGCAGCGCCCACGCTTGCATCGCCGGGCAAGAGTTGCAGCGCCTGCACCGGCACGCCGGCCTGATACAGCAGCCGCACCGCCAAGGCCGCAATCAGCGGCGTCTGCGGTGCGGGCTTGGCCAGCACAGCATTGCCAGCCGCCAAAGCCGCCGCAATTTGCCCCGAAAAGATCGCCAAAGGAAAGTTCCAAGGGCTGATGCAGGTAAACACCCCGCGCGGCGGATGGGTCAGCCCCTGCGCCTGATCGGCGTAGTAGCGCAGGAAATCCACCGCCTCGCGCAGTTCCGAGACCGCATCGGCCAAGGTTTTGCCCGCCTCGCGCGCCAAAATCGCAAAGATCTGGCCAAAGTTTTCCTCGTAAAGATCAGCCGCGCGGCGCAGCACAGCGCCACGGGCGGCGGCATCGGCCGTCCAGACGCCCGCCGTGGCCAGCGCCACTTCGACATCGGCAGGCGAGGCGTGCTGCACATGGCCGACCACAGCGCCGGTGGCGGGGTTGAACACCTCGACCCGCTCGGTCGAGGCAAGCGGGCCCGCCAACATCGGGCCTGCCTCGAACAAAACCGTCTCAAAGGGCATGCGGGCGGCGGCGATGGCTTCTAGATCGCCTGCGTCGGTCAGATCCCAGCCGCGCGAATTTGCGCGCGCTCCAAAAAGCTGCGCCCCTGTCGGGATAGCTGGGCTGGGCACCCGGTCCATCGCCTGCATCGCGTTCAGCGGGCAGGCTGCCACCTGCGCGGGGGCGACGTCTTCATCTACGATCTGATTGACAAAGGACGAATTCGCGCCGTTTTCCAACAACCGCCGCACCAGATAGGCCAGCAGATCACGGTGCGCGCCCACGGGCGCATAGATGCGGCAGCGGGTGGATTGGGCGGTCAGCACGATGTCGTGCAGCCTTTCCCCCATGCCGTGCAAGCGCTGGAATTCAAAGGCAGTTTTATCGGTTGCCATGTTCAGAATGGCGGCAACAGTATGGGCGTTATGGGTGGCAAATTGCGGGTAAATCCGGTCGGTCATGCCCAGCAGTTTGCGCGCGTTGGCGATATAGCTGACATCGGTGGCCTGCTTGCGGGTAAAGACCGGAAACGAGGTCAGCCCCAAGACCTGCGCGCGCTTGACCTCGGCGTCCCAATAGGCGCCCTTGACCAGCCGCACCATGATGCGCCGATCCAGCCGCTGTGACAGCGCGTAAAGCCAGTCGATCACCGCCCCCGCGCGCCGCCCGTAGGCCTGCACCACAACGCCAAAGCCTTCCCAGCCCTTCAAGGCCGGATCGCTGAGCACCGCTTCGATCACCTCTAGCGACAGCGCCAGACGGTCGGCCTCTTCGGCGTCGATGTTAAAACCCAGACCTGCGGCCTTGGCCAAACCTGCCAGCGCGCGCACACGCGGCACCAGTTCTTCCATCACACGGGCGCGCTTGGCGACTTCGTAGCGCGGATGCAGCGCCGAAAGCTTGACCGAAATGCCGGGATTGGTGCGAATGTCGCCGCTGGTTGCGGCCTTGGCAATCGCAGTGATCGCGGCGGAATAGCTCAGGTGATAGCGGCGCGCATCGGCTTCGGTGCGCGCGGCCTCGCCCAGCATGTCATAGGAATAGGTATAGCCCTTGGACTCGAGCTCGGTGGCGCGTTTCATTGCCTTTTCAATGGTTTCGCCCAAGACAAAGTTGCGCCCCATCTCTTTCATCGCGCGGGTGACGGCACTGCGGATCACCGGCTCGCCCAGCCGTTTGACCGCCGCTTTCAGATGACCCACCACCGAAGTGCTGCCCTCGTCCAGCACCTTGCCGGTCAGCATCAAGGCCCAGGTCGAGGCATTCACAAGGCTGGATGTCGATTGCCCCAAATGCTTGCCCCAATCGCTGGGTGCGATCTTGTCTTCAATCAGCGCGTCCATGGTTTCGGCGTCAGGCACCCGCAGCAGGGCTTCGGCCAAACACATCAAAGAGATGCCCTCGTCGGTCGAAAGACCGTATTCGGCCAAAAACACCTCCATCAAACCGGGCTTGGAGGAGGCGCGGATCTGGCGCACGAGTTCTGCCCCCGCTTCGGTGATCTGGGCGCGGCGCGGCCCATCCAGCCCCGCCTCTGCGATAAGATCAGCCACCAAACCCGCCTCATCGCGCAGGCTTTGCCGCTCGATCACATTCCACGCAGTTTCGACTGTCGACATCGCAGATCTCCTTACCGATTTTGCCCTATGTATCGCAAGTTTGACAGGCTGTATTCCCGAAGATATAAGCCTGTTCAGCCGTATCTCCTGCGAAAATGGGCTTTTGCATGCCGTATGATCTTGACCGCTTTGACCATGCCATCTTGCGCGAACTCTCGGCCGATGGCCGGATCAGCGCCACCGAACTGGGCCGCCGAATCGGGCTGTCAAAATCACCCACCCAAGCGCGGATGAAACGGCTTGAAGACGAAGGCGTGATCACCGGCTATCGTGCCACGCTGAACGCGGCCAAGATCGGTCTGGCGCATGTGGCCTTTGTCGAGGTGCGCCTGTCCGACACCCGCGAGGCCGCACTGCAAGAGTTCAACCGCGCTGTGGTTTTGGTGCCCGAAGTCGAGCAATGCCATATGATCGCCTCGCGGTTTGATTACCTGCTGAAGGTTCGCACGGTGGATATGCAAGACTATCGCCGCGTGCTGGCCGAGGCGATTTCAGCGCTGCCACATGTCACCGCGACCTCGACCTATGTGGCGATGGAGGCGGTAAAGGACGGCGCCTAGACCTGGCAAATCCGGCCAATTTTGCCGTCGCCTGACGCAATGGCGCGGTCATCCAAAGCCGACTCCAGCCAGCCGACAAGCGCCTGCACCCGTAGCGCCGCGCCCTGCCCCAGATCGGTCAGCGAGTAGACCACATGCGGCGGCACCACCGGATGCGCGACCCGCAGCACCATGCCATCGCCTTCCAGCTGTTGCAGCGTCTGCGCCAACATCCGCTCCGATACGCCCCCAACCCGCCGTTTCAGCGCTGAAAACCGATGCTCGCCCTTCAGCAGCACAATCAGCACCAAAACACCCCAAGTGCTGGTCAAATGCCGCAGTACCTGCCGCGAGGGGCATTCTGGCGACAAAACATCCGAGGGCCGGTTTCCGTCCATGCACATCTCCTGTGCGGCTGTGGTTTATACTTACAAAAATGTAGGTACTTCCTTTTCGGAAGTAAAGCCGTATCTCTGATCCAGCAACACAGGAGAGACCCATGACCATCGCCCTTACCGGAGCCAGCGGCCAGCTTGGCCAACTTGCCCTTACCGCAATCAAAGCCCGCGACCCTGCGGCCAGTGTGATCGCCCTTGCCCGCGATCCTGCCAAAATCAGCGACACCGAGGCACGGGCCTTTGACTATACCAAGCCCGAAACCCTTGCCGCCGGCCTGCAAGGCGTCAGCACAGTTGTGTTGATTTCCTCGAATGATTTTAACGACCGCGCCGGACAACATCGCGCGGTGATTGATGCCGCCCGCGCCGCAGGAGTCAGCCGGATTATCTATACTTCGATCCTGAAGGGCGCGGCCTCGCCAATGCTTTTGGCCGCCGATCACATCGCCACCGAGGCCTATCTTCAGACCTCGGGGTTGGTGACGACGCTTTTGCGCAATGGCTGGTATACGGAAAATTACACCGGCACTCTGGCGATGTCCGTGCAGCATGGGGCTATCATTGGCGCCAGCGGCGAGGGCCGTATCTCTATGGCCGCCCGCGCCGATTACGCCGAAGCCATCGCCGTGACCGCGCTGGACGCAGCCCATAGCGGCAAGACCTACGAGTTGGCAGGCGACACAGCCCATAGCATGGCCGATTTCGCCGCCGAGGTCAGCAAGGCTGCGGGCAAAGCGGTGGGCTTTGTCGATATGCCACAGGCCGATTTTGCCGCCGCCCTGAAAGGCTTTGGCCTGCCCGAAGGCTTTGCCATGGTGCTGGCCGATGTCGATGCGCATGTGCAAAACGGCGCTTTGGAAGACCACTCGCACAGCTTGTCGCGCCTGATTGGCCGCCCCACCACGCCAATTGGCCAAACGATCACAGCCGCGCTTTAAGCCCTGCCCGCCTCTGGACCTTTTGGACCAGAGGCGGGCTAGACCTTGCCGCCGGCGCGTGCCAAGCTTGGTCAAAATCGCAAGGGCCAAACCACCATGTCGCACAGTCTGATTGCCGCCTATTACGCCGCCTTTAACGCCGAAGACCCTGCTGGAATGCTGGCCTGTGTCAGCGACGATATTGAACACCGCGTCAATGAAGGTGCTGTCCGCCACGGCCGCGCAGCTTTTGCCGAATTTTGCGCCCATATGGGGGTTTCTTACCGCGAACGGCTTGAAGATATTGAGATTTTCGTCAATTCGCGCGGCGACCGTGCTGCGGCAGAATTCGTTGTGCATGGCGCATATCTGCAAACCGACCCCGGCCTGCCCGCAGCGCATGGCCAGCGCTATATTCTGCCCGCGGGGGCGTTTTTTGACATTCGCGACGGCAAAATCACCCGCATCACCACCTTTTACAACCTTGCCGACTGGATCGCTCAGGTCTCGGCATGATCAGCCTGCGCGCCCTGACCGGAGCCGATCTAGAAGCCGCGCTTGACGATGTTGCGCGTCTGCGCATCACGGTGTTTCGCGACTGGCCCTATCTGTACGACGGCACGCTAGATTACGAGCGCGCCTATCTTGAAAGCTATCGCAACAATCCCGGCGCTTTGTTGGTGGGGGCCTTTGACGGCGATCGGCTGGTGGGGGCCTCGACCTCGACGATGATGGAAGATCACGCGGCGGAATTTGCAGCCCCCTTTGCCGGGCGCGACATCGCGCTGACAGATATGCTTTACGGCGCAGAATCGCTGATCCTGCCCGCCTATCGCGGCCAAGGTTTGGGCGGCCAGTTCATTCAATACCGCGAGGCCCATGCCCGCGCGCATGGCCGCAGCTATGTCGCCTTTTGCTCGGTGCTGCGGCCTGACAACCACCCGCTAAAGCCGGCGGACGCGCGGTCGAACGATGGCTTTTGGCGCCGCAATGGCTATGCGCCGCTGGCAGACGCCTTGGCCGAGTTTAGCTGGAAAGACGTCGGCGACAGCGCCGAAAGCGTGAAACAGCTGCAATTCTGGATACGTCACCTGTAAGGACTGCTATGAAAATCGCCGCCGCCGCCTATCCGCTGACCGAATTCGCCAGCTTTGCCGAATATGACGCCAAGCTGACCGCTTGGGTGGACGAGGCCGCCGGCCAAGGCGCGCAGCTTTTGGTGTTTCCCGAATATGGCGCGATGGAGCTGGCCTCTTTGGGCGGGCGCGCGGTTTCGATGGATATCGAGGCGGCCTTGCACGAGGTTGCCCGCCACCAGCCTGCGGTTGATGCGCTTTACTCAAAGCTTGCGGCGAAGCACGGCGTTTATATCCTTGGCGCCTCTGGCCCCGCCTTTGACGGCAAGCGCCCCTCGAACCGCGCGGTGTTTTATGGGCCTGCGGGGGTTTTGGGGCATCAAGACAAGCAGATCATGACACGGTTTGAACGTGAAACTTGGGATGTGGTGCCGGACGGGCCGCTGACGCTGTTTGACACGCCCTTGGGCAAAATCGGCGTGGTGATCTGCTATGATAGCGAATTCCCGCTGCTAGCCCGCGCGCTGGTCGAGGCGGGGGCCGAGATTTTGCTGGCGCCGTCTTGCACCGACAGTGCCGCAGGCTTTACCCGCGTGCGGCTGGGATCAATGGCGCGGGCGATGGAAAACCAATGCATCACCGTGCACAGCCCCACTGTGGGCGATTGTGCCTTTTGCCCTGCGGTTGACCAAAACCACGGTCGCGCCGCAATCTATGCGCCGCCCGATCGCGGCTTTCCGGCCAGCGGCATTTTGGCCGAAACCGACTATGACGCGCCCGGCTGGGCCTACGGCGAGGTTGATCTGACAGCGATTGCAGATCTGCGCCGCGATGGCGGTGTGCTGAACCATCTGCATTGGGCCGAGCAAGCCCCGCGCATAGCCCAGCCGCTGCGACGCGTCACAACCCAGTGAAATCGCCCTGCATTTTCCGCTTGAAAATCTGACAGAACAGGCGCATATCGCCGCGATGCCTGCGGTTTCCGCGGGCTAAATCCTATTGGAGAGACCATGGCCAAGGAAGATATCCTCGAATTCCCCGGTGTCGTGAAGGAACTCCTGCCCAACGCGACTTTCAAGGTTGAACTCGACAACGGCCATGAATTGATCGCAGTGATGGCAGGCAAGATGCGCAAAAACCGCATCCGCGTTCTGGCAGGCGACAAGGTGCAGGTGGAAATGACCCCCTACGACCTGTCAAAGGGCCGCATCAACTACCGCTTTAAATAAGCGTGCGCGACAAGCGAAATCTGGGGTCCGCGCTGCGGGCCCACCAGCGTGGAGACGCCTGATGCGGTTCATCCTCGGATCAGGCAGCCCACGGCGGCGCGAATTGCTGGCCCAGCTTGGCATTGTTCCCGACGCGATCCTGCCCCCCGACATCAACGAAGACCCGCTCAAGGCCGAGCTGCCGCGCCCCTATTGCGCGCGACTTGCCCGCGAAAAGGCGCTTGCGGTGCAGGCAGAGCCTGATGACATCGTGCTTTGCGCCGATACCACCGTGGCCCTTGGGCGCCGGATCCTTGGCAAGCCCGCCAATGCAGGCGAGGCCGCGCGGTTTCTGACCGATCTGGGCGGGCGCAGGCATCAGGTGATCACCGCCGTGGCTGTGCGGCGTGGCGACCGGATCTGGACGCGCGAAAGCGTCTCGGCGGTCAAGATGAAGCGTCTGTCGGATGCCGAGCTGAACGCCTATCTTGCCAGCAACGAATGGGACGGCAAGGCCGGAGGCTATGCCATCCAAGGCATTGCTTCGGCTTTCATCCCGTGGATTTCCGGCAGTTTTACCGGCATCGTTGGCCTGCCTTTGGCCGAAACAACCGCCCTGCTCACCGCAGCAGGCTATCCGGTCTGGACCCAAAAATGACCCGCCTTGTTCTGCTTGACACCCTGCAAGACCGCCCCGCCGCAGCCCTGATCGTGGACGGGCGGCTGGAAGATCTGGCGATTGACCCGATCACCGATGCGCCGATCCCGGGGGCGATCTATCGCGCCGTGGCTGACCGGCCGATGAAGGGCCAAGGCGGGTTGTTTGTGAAACTGCCGCAAGGCTCGGGCTTTTTGCGCCAAACCGCAGGCATTGCCCCGGCGCAGCGCCTGCTGGTGCAGATCACCGGCCCTGCCGAGGCGGGCAAGGCCTATCCGGTGACGCTGCGGCTGCTGTTCAAATCGCGCTATGCCATCGTCACCCCCAATGCGCCGGGGCTGAATGTCTCGCGCCGCATTCGCGACGAAGAGCTGCGTGCCGAACTTGAGGCGCTGGCCGCCGCCGCCATGCAGGGCGCGGATGAAACCCTGGGGTTGATCCTGCGCTCGGCTGCCGCCGAAGCCGAGCCTGACGAGGTAAGCCAAGACATCACCGCCATGCGCGAGCTGGCCGAGGCCGTGCTGGCCGATCTGACCGGCCCGCCCGAATTGCTGGTCGAAGGCGCCGGCGCGCATGAAACCGCTTGGCGCGACTGGGCAGACCCTGCGCCCGATGATGTCTACGAGGGCGGCTTTGCCGACCACGGTGTGCTTGAGATGATCGACGATCTGCTGGCCCCGCGTGTGACGCTGGGGGAAGGCCATATGATGATCGAACCCACCCGCGCGCTGATCGCGGTGGATGTGAACACCGGCAATGACACCTCGCCCGCGGCAGCGCTCAAGGTCAATATCGCCGCCGCCCGCGAATTGCCGCGTCAGCTGCGCCTGCGCGGCTTGGGCGGCCAGATCGTGGTCGATTACGCGCCGATGCCCAAGAAAGACCGCGCGATCCTTGATCAAGTCATCCGCGCCGCCTTCAAGGCCGAAACCGAGGTCAATATCGCCGGCTGGACCACGCTTGGCCTGCACGAGATGACCCGCAAGCGCGACCGCCTGCCGCTGCGCGAGTTGCTGGCATGAGCTGCCCAATCTGCGGCCGCGCAGCAGATGCAAAATACAAACCCTTCTGCTCGCGCCGCTGTTCGGACATTGATCTGGGCAAATGGCTCACCGGCGCCTACGCCATCCCGGCGGAGGCTATCGACGACGAAAACCCGGTCGAGGATGATCACGCCGCAGGGTCAGGCAAGTTCCCAAACTAAATCAGAGCCTTACGCGGCACCACCTGATGCATGCCACGCCGCCAAAAGCCTGTCGATCCTTGATAAAACCACCCCCCAAGAAGGGCCCCAGCCTCGCCAGCACAGCTTGACCTAAGCGCAGCATCTGCCGCCAGAGGCCCTGCACCACAGGCTTCGCAGCCCTTGCCAAAGCCCCAGACGCAAGCCCCAGCGCGCAGGAACCGCCCCCTCGATCCCCTGCCCCAGCAATGACCTGAAAAAGCGCAGAAATTCTGTCAAAACCCTCTGGACAGCCCCGCCCACCTCGCGTATCAGGCCCTCACAGAGCGAAACACCTTCGCATAAGTGCCCGGATAGCTCAGTCGGTAGAGCAGCGGATTGAAAATCCGCGTGTCGGCGGTTCAAATCCGTCTCCGGGCACCATTTA
>NZ_DAIPZF010000032.1:0-32184 GCF_036782355.1 Cypionkella sp. | reverse complement strand
CTTTTAAGAAAGCTGTCAACAAAACCCTTTAAAACCTGCCCAAAGACTGGGCGCGCCATAGTCTTGAGGATAATCAGAGACCTACAGCACAGCTCTGGCAGCCACGCCCGCCCTGCTGTGCCCCCGCGCCACAGAATCACTCAGATCCGCAAAAGGCGCCGAACCCAGAGCCGGCCGTTTGCAGCCGCAGCTGAAGCGCCACCTGATCGGCAAGCCCCACAAGAACGGGCATACCACAGAGGCTGCCTCCAGCTTATCGATATGCCTAAAAAGTAATCAAAGCGGTGAGTTTTACAGCAAACATAGCCGCCAGCGCCTCGATCCGCACGGCCAGCCCTCGCGCCGTGTTCCGCCACCTGCAAAGCGGTGGTTAGCTGACGGCAGAGGAGCCCTTCATGCTTGCAGCCCCCGCCGATTTTCCGATGCAGCGCGCGCTTGGTCGCGCGTTTGTCGCCTTTGCGGCGGGCAATCGGCTGGCCGATCTGGCGCAGCGCGGGTCTGCCAAGGCGATGCTGCCACGGGTTTCGGGCGGGCCAGAGGTGGTGTTTTTAAACACATCCGGCGGGCTAACCGATGGCGACAGGCTGGGCTATCATCTTGATATTGCAACCGATTGCCAAATCGTTGCCACCACCCAAACCGCCGAGCGTGCCTATGCCTCGCGCGGGGCCGCAGCCCATGCCGAGGTCAGCGCGCAGGTGGCACATGGCGCGCGGCTGGATTGGCTGCCGCAGGAAACGATTTTGTTTGAAGACAGCCACCTGCAACGCGCGACCACAATTAATCTGACGGGCGATGCTGCTTGTTTGCTGGTTGAAAGCGTGGTGCTGGGCCGCCATGCGATGGGCGAAAGCCTAACCCGCGCGCGGCTGACCGATCGGCGCATGGTCACCCGCGATGGTCGCCCGATCTGGGCGGAAACCTTGCAGATCACGCCAGAATTTCTTGCCACCGCGAACGCCGCGCTGATGGGCGATGCGCGTGCCTTTGCGGTGATCGCCTGGATCGCGCCGCAGGCCGAAGATGCGCTGGCACCCTTGCGTGCAGCCCTGACGCACCCCGATTGCCATGCCGCAGCCTCGGCTTGGGACGGCAAATGTATCGCCCGCATTTTGGCCCGCGACAGCTGGCCGCTGAAACAACAAATCGCCACCGCGCTTGCCGCCCTGCGTCAGGGCCCGCTGCCGCGCGTGTGGCAACTTTAGGAGCCTGCCATGAACCTAACCCCGCGAGAGCGTGAAAAACTGCTGATCTCTGTCGCTGCCATGGTGGCACGAGGGCGGCTTGCGCGCGGCGTCAAGCTGAACCACCCCGAAGCGATTGCCCTGATCACCGATTTCGTCGTCGAGGGCGCTCGCGATGGCCGAACCGTCGCCGATCTGATGCAGGCCGGCGCGCATGTGATCACCGCCGAGCAATGCATGGAGGGCATCCCCTCGATGATCCACGCGGTGCAGGTCGAGGCGACCTTCCCCGATGGCACCAAGCTTGTCACCGTTCACCACCCCATTCGATAAGAGGCTGATATGAAACGCATCCTAGCACTTAGCTTGTTTCCAACCGCCGCCTTTGCACATCCGGGCGGGCATTTTGACCAGCCGTTTCTGGATGGGATTTTGCATCCTTTCAGCGGCGCCGATCACCTGTTGGCGATGGTTGCGGTTGGGCTTTGGGCCACGGTCAGCGGCGGGCGGGCGGTTTGGGCGATGCCGCTAAGCTTTGTGCTGGCGCTGCTGACGGGCGGGATGATGGGGGCAAGCGGTTTGGCGCTGCCTTTGGTCGAGCCGATGATCCTTGCCTCGATCCTGCTTTTGGGCACGGCCACAGCGCTTGCGCTGTGTCCGGCGCTGCCGGTGTCTTTGCTAGGCGTTGCGGCTTTTGGTCTGGCGCATGGCTTTGCCCATGGCGCCGAAGGGCCTGCGCAGGGCATGGCGCTTTATGCGCTTGGGTTTGTTGCGGCATCGGCCTGTCTGCACGGGCTTGGCCTTGGGCTTGGGCTGGCGCTGACGAGCCGCGTGATCCGGTTTCTGGGCGGTGCCACTGCGGTGGCAGGTCTGGCCTTGGCCTTTGCATAGGACGTGACAATGACATCCCCCACATGCATTCCAGGTCAGATCTTTGCCGCCGCTGGCGAGATCGAGATCAACGCAGGCCAGCCCAGCATCACGCTGATGGTCGCCAATACCGGCGATCGTCCGGTTCAGGTTGGCAGCCATTACCACTTTGCCGAGACCAACCCCGGCCTTGCCTTTGACCGCGCGGCCGCGCGCGGCATGCGGCTTGATATTGCCGCAGGCACCGCCGTGCGCTTTGAACCCGGCCAATCGCGCGAGGTGCGGCTGACCCCCTATGGTGGCTTGCGCCGCGTTTTTGGTTTTAATGCCCAAGTGATGGGAGAGCTTTGATGTCCACCCGCATCGCCCGCGCCGATTATGCGGCCATGTATGGCCCCACCACCGGCGACCGCATTCGCCTTGGCGACACCGATCTGATCATCGAGGTGGAACGCGATCTGACCACTTATGGCGAAGAGGTCAAATTCGGCGGCGGCAAGGTGATCCGCGACGGCATGGGCCAAAGCCAGATCCCGCGGGCAGGCGGGGCGGTGGACACCGTCATCACCAATGCGCTGATCTTGGATCATTCCGGCATCTATAAGGCCGATGTCGGCCTGCGCGACGGGCTGATCCACAAAATCGGCAAGGCCGGCAACCCCGACACGCAATCGGGCGTCGATATCATCATCGGCCCCAGCACCGAGATTATCGCAGGCGAAGGCCGCATTCTGACTGCGGGCGGCATGGACGCGCATATCCACTTTATCTGCCCGCAACAGGCCGAAGACGCGCTGCATTCCGGCGTGACCACGCTGCTTGGCGGCGGCACCGGCCCCGCGCATGGCACGCTTGCCACCACCTGCACCCCCGGCCCTTGGCACATCAGCCGGATGCTGCAAGCGCTGGACGGCATCCCGATGAACTTTGGTCTTTCAGGCAAGGGCAACGCCAGCCAGCCCGAGGCTTTGGTGGAAATGGTCAAGGCAGGGGCCTCGGCGCTGAAACTGCACGAAGATTGGGGCACCACCCCCGCCGCGATTGATTGCTGCCTGTCGGTCGCGGATGACATGGATGTGCAGGTGATGATCCACACTGATACGCTGAACGAAAGCGGCTTTGTGGAAAATACTCTTGCGGCCATCAAGGGCCGCACCATTCACGCCTTTCACACCGAAGGCGCGGGCGGCGGCCATGCGCCCGATATTTTGCGCGTGGTCTCCTCGCCCAATATCATTCCATCATCGACCAATCCGACGATGCCCTATACCGCCAACACGGTTGAGGAACATCTCGACATGCTGATGGTCTGTCACCACCTTGACCGCTCGATCCCCGAAGATGTGGCCTTTGCCGAAAGTCGCATCCGGCGCGAGACCATCGCCGCCGAAGATATCCTGCATGACATCGGCGCGCTGTCGATCCTGTCATCAGACAGCCAGGCCATGGGGCGGATTGGCGAGGTGATCACCCGCACCTGGCAAACCGCGCATAAGATGCGCCAGCAGCGCGGCCGGCTTCGCGATGAGACCGGCGAGAATGACAACCTGCGCGCGCGCCGCTATGTGGCGAAATACACCATCAACCCCGCGATCACCCATGGTGTGGCGGCGCATGTAGGCTCGATCGCGGTTGGAAAGCGCGCCGATCTGGTGCTGTGGAACCCCGCCTTCTTTGGGGCCAAGCCCGAAATGGTGCTGATGGGCGGCATGATTGTGGTGGCGCAAATGGGCGACCCCAACGGCTCGATCCCGGTGCAGCCGATGTATTCGCGCCCAATGTTTGGCGCCTATGGCCGCGCTTTGGCGCAAACGTCCGTCACCTTTGTCAGCCAAGCCGCGCAAGCCGATGATGTCGGCGCCAAGCTGGGCCTGCACAAAACCACCCTGCCCGTCAGCGGCACCCGCACCATTGGCAAGGCCGATATGATCCTGAACAACGCCCGCCCGCAGATCGAGGTGAACCCCGAAACCTACGAAGTCCGCGCCGATGGCGAGCTTTTGACCTGCCAGCCCGCCACCGAACTGCCACTGGCGCAACGCTATTTCCTGTTCTGATGCCGATGCCAAGCCATGCACATGCTGCAATGCAGCAATGCCGGATAAGCCGTTGTTCAGCCACGGCTTTGCTGTCATATTCTGCGCAGGGGGGAAACACTTGGATCAAACAAGAGGTTTCCAATGACACAGACCGCATTCTTTACCGCACCAGCCCGCTCGCTGGGACATATCCTTGCCGCACCGTTCAAAGCCGTCGCCAATGGGCTGATCGCTTTGGCAGAAGCAGGGCCACGCATGCAGGAAATCAACCGCCTGAACGCGCTGAGCGACGCCCAACTTGCCGCACAGGGCAAAACCCGCGACGGCGAAGTGCGCCGCATTTTCGGTGCGCATTTCTACATCTAATGCCGCAGGCCGCTTCGGCCTGCTCCTGCCATGCAAACGCGCGCCCGCAGTCCGCTGCGGCGCGCGTTTTTCTGTTTTAGAGGTCCCCATGCTGCTGCCCGCCCGCACCCTGCTTCGCGGCCACAAAGGCCAAACCATCGACAGCGTCACCCTGTCTTATGACGAGCGCTTTTTGCGCCGCAAACGCCTGACCACCGATGCAGGCGCCAGCTTTATGGTCGATCTGGCCGAGACGACAAGCGTCAACCAAGGCGATGCCTTTCATCTGGATGACGGCCGCGCCATCGCCATTCTGGCCGCAGCCGAACCCGTGGTGCGCCTGACTGGCAACCTCGCCCGGCTTGCTTGGCACATCGGCAACCGCCACACGCCCTGTCAGATCGGCAGCGATCATCTGGTGATCCGCCGCGATCCGGTGATCGAGGCGATGCTGAAAGGCCTTGGCGCCAGCCTGACGCTGCAAATCGCGGCCTTTACCCCCGAAGGCGGCGCTTATGGCCACGGCCGCACCATGGGCCACGATCACGGCCCCGCCGGACATTTCGCGCTGACCCATGGCTGAGGCAACCGACCGTCTGCGGCTGACGCAATGGCTCTCTCCCGCCTTCCCGATCGGAGCCTTTGCCTATTCGCAAGGGCTTGAACAGGCGATCAGCGCAGGCGACATCCGCAGCGCCGCCGATCTGGGCGCTTGGATCAGCGCAGTGCTGCGCTTTGGCTCGGGCCGCGCCGATGCGATCCTGCTGGCCCATGCCCGTGGGCGCGATGCCGATCTGACAGCGCTCAGCGATCTGGCGTTGGCCCATGCCCCCAGCGCCGAACGGGTGACCGAGATGCTGGAACAAGGCCGCGCCTTTGCCGCCACCATCAGTGCCATCACCGGCCAACCCCAAGCACCTCACCCCTATGCGGTGGCGGTGGGGGCGGCCACCGCCCAGCTGGATCTGCCCACAAGCGAGGTGCTCTGCCTCTGGCTGCAAGGGCTTTGCGCCCAGCTCACCTCGGCAGCCACCCGCTTCATGCCCTTAGGCCAAACCGAGGCCCAAAAGACCCTGGCCACGCTCGCGCCGCTAATCACCGATCTGGCCGCGCTTTACGCCAGCCTGCCGCTTTCAGCGCTTTCCTCCACCACCCCGCGTGCCGATCTGGCCGCCATGCTCCATGAAACCATGCCCGTCAGGATATTTCGCACATGACACACCCAAATGGCCCTCTGCGCATCGGTATCGGCGGCCCCGTGGGTGCCGGCAAAACCTCGCTGACCGAACAGCTTTGCCGCGCCTTGGCGCAGCGCTGCTCGATGGCGGTGATCACCAATGACATCTACACCCGCGAAGATGCCGATTACCTGACCCGCGCCCAAGTGCTGCCGGCAAACCGCATTCGCGGCGTCGAAACCGGCGGCTGTCCGCATACCGCCATCCGCGAAGACGCCAGCATCAACCTTGCCGCCGTCGCCGATCTGCGCCAAGCCTTCCCCGACCTCGACCTGATCCTGATCGAAAGCGGCGGCGACAACCTGGCCGCCACCTTCTCGCCCGAACTTGCAGACCTCTCGATCTACGTCATCGACACCGCCGCCGGCCAAGACATCCCGCGCAAACGCGGCCCCGGCGTCACCCGCTCTGATCTGCTGGTGGTCAATAAAACCGACCTCGCGCCCTACGTCGGCGTCGATCTGGCCTTGCTGCAATCCGACACCGCCACCGCCCGCGGCACCCGCCCCTATGTCATGGCACAAATCCGCAAAGGCATCGGCATCGACGCGGTCGTGCAGTTTTTGCAAACCGAAGGCGGGCTTGTGCTGCGCTAGGCAAAACAACCATAAAAGTAAGATAACCCCCTATCGCAGCCATCTCTGCAAGCTGGCTGCAACCGAGCTATGCTTCAGCAGGCTTCGCAAGACCGGCGATAAGTTCATTTGCTGTCATACGCAGCTCAGGCATCGGCAAAAGCGTTTCTCGCACTTCGGTGGCGCGGTCTATAAATGCTGAAATATCGCGAGGGTCTGTTTCATCCCAAGCCGAAATAGGCCACTGCCACCATTGCGATTTCAGCAACTTTTCGATGATTTTTTCATCAAAACGCCAGCGAATAAACCGCGCAGCTGCGCCACCAACAATTGCATAAGGCGGCACATCGCGCGTTACGATTGAACGGGCCGCAATAATAGAGCCTGTTCCCAATTTGACCCCATGCGCCAGCAAGACGCCGTTGCCGATCCAAACATCATTTTCAATCTCAACTGGCGGCCCCATATCTTGAAACGCTGGAAAAGAGCTTCGACCACTTTTCCAGCGTTTCGCACATTTGTGACTGTAAAACACTGGACTGGCTGAAATCCAATCGATCGGATGATGAGCCCCCATCACCTCAATCCCTGCGCCAAGGGAACAATAACGCCCAATGCGCGCAACATGAGGGAAAAAGCTGTGAGTATAACTATAAGATCCAAGCGGCATAAATCGACCAGGATTGTGCTGGCTAAAACGCTCAAAAAGCGCATCCCCATTTTTAATGGCGATGCTGCCCGTCACCTTTGGATGAAACCCAATGCCGTAATCCCGATGCAGAACGGCGGCTATTTCAGCATCTAATCTCTTCATCATATTTTATACAATCGACCCAAATGGCGGAACCGCTAACTGCAAGATTGATAGATGGCCCAGACCAAAAACGCAAATGTCAGGAAAGGCCCAGGCCACAGTGCAGCGCAGCCCTCAATCCCAAACCAAGACTGCCGCAAAGCTTCTTGCCGTCTTTCACAAGGAAAAGCCCCACCAGGGTCAAAAATCCCAAGCCGGCAGAGCAAACCCACCCCGCCGCCACCTTCATCTTGGCAAAAATATCCCGGGGTCCGGGGCAGCGCCCCGGCGGCCAGCCCCTGTCGCCTCAGGGCATCACCTCAAACCGGTCCACATCCACCATACCGTGATCGGTGATCTTCAAATGCGGGATCACTGGCAGGCATAAAAACGCCAACTGCAAAAACGGCTCCTCCAGCACCACCCCCAAAGATCTGGCCGCCGCGCGCAGCTCCACCAGATCGGCGCGCACCGCTTCAAAGCTGTTCAGGCTCATCAACCCCGCCATCGGCAGCGCCAGTTCCGCCAGCACGCGGCCGCCCTCAACCACCACAAAGCCGCCCTCAATCTCGCCCAAACGCTGCACCGCCAGCGCCATATCCTCATAATCCGCCCCCACCACCGCGATGTTGTGATGATCGTGACAAACCGTCGAGCCAATCGCACCGCGCTGCAAGCCAAAGCCCTTCACAAAGCCGGTGGCGCGGTTGCCATTGACGCCGTGCCGCTCGATCACCGCGATTTTCACCAGATCACGGGCAATGTCTGGGCGCTTGTCGCCATCTTGCGGCGCGATGTCATAGCTTAGATGCTCTGTGACGATCTTGCCCGGGATGATCCCGATCACCGGTGTCTGAACCCGATTGCCGCTGCTGCGAAAATCTGCCGCCGTGATCCGTGGCGCCTTGACCGAATGCCGTGCCACCGGCGGCAAGATCTCGCGGGCGGCAAAGGCTGCGGCGCTGATCTCGACCCCGCCGGTAAAGACCTGCGCGACATTGCAGGCCTCAAGCGTATCAATCACCGCAATATCGGCCCGTTTGCCCGGCGCAATCAGCCCGCGATCCTTTAACCCAAAGGCCTCGGCCGCCGAAAGCGAGGCCGCGCGATAGACCGCCAAAGGGGCGGCCCCCAAAGCAATCGCGGTGCGGATCATATAGTCCAGATGCCCCTGCTCGCCGATGTCCAAAGGGTTGCGATCATCGGTGCACAGACACAGATAGGGCGAAAAGCGTTCGGTCAGCAGCCCCACCAGCGCGTGCAAATCTTTCGACACCGAGCCCTCGCGGATCAGCACCCGCATGCCCTTGCGCAGCTTTTCCAAAGCCTCGTCATAGCTGGTGGCTTCGTGTTCGGTGCGAATGCCCGCCGCGATATAGCCGTTCAGATCATTGCCGCGCAGCAAGGGCGCATGGCCGTCGATGTGGCGGCCCTGAAAGGCCTCTAACTTGGCCATGCAACCCGCATCGCGGTGCAAGACACCGGGGTAATTCATGAATTCTGCCAGACCGATCACGCGCGGATGATCCATCAGCGGCGTCAGATCGCTTGCCTCCAGCCGCGCGCCGGTGGTCTCCATATGGGTCGAGGGCACGCAAGACGACAGCTGCACCCGAATATCCATCAGCGTGCGGCTGCTGGCCTCTAGAAAATAGCTGATCCCCGCCAGCCCTGCGACATTTGCAATCTCGTGCGGATCACAAATCGCGGTTGTCACCCCATGCGGGCTGACGCAGCGGTCAAATTCAAACGGTGTCACCAGCGAGGATTCGATATGCAGATGCGTGTCGATAAACCCCGGCACAAGGATCTTGCCGCGCACATCAATCTCGCGCACACCAGTGTAGGTACCAAAGACCCCCACGATACAATCGCCACAGATCGCCACATCACTGGGCACCAAGTCGCCGGTGATCAGATCAAACACCCGCCCGCCTTTCAGCACGATATCAGCGGGAACAAGGCCGCGCCCCTGATCAATTCTGTCGCCAAGCGGTGCTTTGGGCATGGTAATCTCCTTTGGAATGAGGAACCTTAGCCCTGCAACAGCTCCAAATCCAACCCAAAGGCAGTGTTATGCGCCCTCTTCAAGGAATAGCCTTAAAAGTTGGCTCGGTTTTGGTGTTTATCGTGATGTCGTCGCTGATCAAAACCACCACCGCCGATATTCCTGCCGGCGAGGCGGTATTCTTTCGCTCGTTCTTTGCGCTGCCTGTCATCGTGGCTTGGCTGGCCATGCGGCGCGAACTCGCAACCGGACTTCAGGCGCATAACCCGATCAGCCATATCTGGCGCGGGCTGATGGGCACGCTGGCGATGGGCTTGGGCTTTGCGGGGCTTGGGTTCTTGCCTTTGCCCGAGGTGACGGCGATTGGCTATGCCTCGCCACTGCTGGTGGTGGTGTTTGCGGCGATGTTTCTGGGCGAAGAGGTGCGGCTGTTTCGCATCTCGGCGGTGGCGCTGGGTCTGACGGGGGTGATGATCGTGCTGTCGCCGCGCCTGACGGTGGTCAGCGGCGATGTCGCCTCGCAGCGCGAGGCTTTGGGCGCAATGCTGGTGCTGGCGGGGGCGTTTTGCTCGGCCCTGGCGCAGGTTTTTGTGCGCAAGCTGGTCAATACCGAAAAGACCGCCGCCATCGTGTTCTATTTTTCACTGACCTCGACCGTGCTGTCACTGACCACGCTGCCCTTCGGCTGGGCGATGCCAAATGCTTGGCAGTTTGCCACCTTGGTGCTGGCGGGGCTGTTGGGCGGAGTCGGGCAGATCTTGCTGACCTCAAGCTATCGCGGCACGGATGCCTCGCTGATCGCGCCCTTTGACTATGCTTCGATGATCTTTGCGCTGGCGATCGGCTATTTCGTCTTTGCCGAAGTGCCGACCCTGACCATGCTCGGCGGAGCGGGGCTGGTGATCTTTGCGGGCATTCTGATCATCTGGCGCGAACGCAAATTGGGACTAGAGCGCAGCAAGGGCCGCAAGGCGATGACGCCACAGGGTTAGCCCGCCAGCACCACATCAGCCGGGGCAGAGCCTGCAATCACGGTGCGAATATTGGGCAGATCGTTGCCTTCGATCCACGCCCGCGCCTCGGCCTCGGATTTGCCATAGCGCGCCCAGCGGTCCAGCAAGCGGCGCTCCAGCTCGGGCAGCGGCACGTCGATCCAAACGGTCAGATCAAACAGCGCTGCAGCCTCTGGCCAAGGGGATTGCTTGAACAGCAGGTAATTGCCTTCGACCACCAAAATCTGATCGGCGGGCCCGATAATATCAGCGCCAGCACGGCTGATTTCCAGCGCGCGGTCAAACAGCGGAATTGCCACCTCGGCCTCGTGGCGCAAGCGGCGCAGCAGGTGCAAAAAGCCTTGCACATCAAAGGTATCAGGTGCGCCTTTGCGCGCCCGCGCGCCGCGTGCGATCAGCACCGCATCGTCGTAATGAAAGCCGTCCATCGGCACCGCCTTGGCGCATTGACCCAAAGCGGTGACCAGTTCGGCCGCAAGCGTCGATTTGCCTGCCGCCGGTGGTCCAGCAAGGGCGACCAAAAACCGCCCCTGCCCTTTCGCCTTCTGGCGGATCAGATCTGCCAGATCAGCAGGTGTCATGCCTGTTCTTCCACGCCTTCCGGCACCTTGGCACCGGTCATAAAGGCCACGGCATCCGACATCGAATAGTCGTTGGGATTAATCACGCAAAGACGCTTGCCCAGACGGTGGATGTGGATGCGGTCGGCCACTTCGAACACATGCGGCATGTTGTGGCTGATCAGGATGATCGGAATCCCCCGCGCCCGCACGTCGCGGATCAGCTCTAGCACCCGACGGCTTTCCTTGACGCCCAAAGCCGCCGTGGGTTCGTCAAGGATCACAACCTTAGACCCAAAGGCCGCCGCGCGGGCCACAGCAACGCCCTGCCGCTGGCCGCCCGAAAGCGATTCAACGGCTTGGTTGATGTTCTGAATCGTCATCAGACCCAGTTCCGAAAGCTTATCGCGGGCGAATTTCTCCATCCGCGGGCGGTCCATTTGCCGAAACACCGAGCCCATGATGCCGGGCTTGCGCCATTCGCGGCCCAGAAACATATTGTCGGCAATCGACAGCGCGGGCGACATCGCAAGGTTTTGGTAGACGGTTTCAATCCCCATGCTGCGCGCATCTTGCGGGCCGCGGAACTTCATCACCTTGCCTTCCAGCGTGATCTCGCCGTGATCGGGGATAACCGCCCCCGCCAAGGCCTTGATCAGGGTGGATTTGCCAGCACCATTGTCACCGATCACTGCTGTGATCTCGCCCGGATACAGATCGAAATCTGCGCCATTCATCGCCACAACAGTGCCATAGCGCTTTAGCAGCCCGCGCGCCGACAGGATTGGTTGCACATCACTCATTGCGAAGCCCTCCGCAGCCATTGATCAAGGGCAACTGCGATAATCACAAGGCAGCCTGCCGCGAATTTTTGCCAGTAGTCATCGACACCCGCCAAAGACAGGCCGGTGATAAACACACCAACGATCATCGCCCCCAGAACCGAGCCAACAATCGAGCCGCGCCCGCCAAACAGCGAGGTGCCGCCAATCACCACAGCGGTGATCGAAGCAAGGTTGATATCGGTAAAAGCAATCGGGGAAACCGACCCCACACGGCCGATGGCGATCCAAGCGGAAAAGCCACAGATGGCCCCCGCCACAACATAAACCGATGTCAGCACCCAATTGACGTTGATACCAGACAGCTTTGCAGCCTCGGGATCGTCGCCAATGGCGTGCACATGGCGGCCCCAAGCAGTGTTGGTCAGCACATACCAAAGGATTGCCGCCAACAGAATAAGGGCGATGCCCCCGTAACTTAGACTTGCGCCGCCGAAATTCAGACCATCGCCAAACCACAACAGGCTGGGCGCTTTGGCTTCGATATCGACGTTGCGGATCGACTGAGATTGCGAATACCACAGCTTGATCGATTCAAAGATCGACAGCGTGCCAAGGGTAACGATGAAAGGTGGCAGCCGGACTTTGGTGACCAAAAGCCCGTTGACCAGCCCCATCAGCGCACCAAAGAAAATCCCGATCAGAACTGCAAGCCCAGCGGGCAATCCGGTGACCACGGCAAGGTTGCCCATGATCAGCGACGACAACACCAAGATCGCACCAACCGACAAATCAATGCCAGCGGTCAGAATGATCAGCGTTTGGGCAAGGGCAATAAAGCCGGTGACAGTGACTTGTTTCAGGATAACCGACAGCGCACCAAGGCTCATGAAGCGTGGCGCTACAATGCTGAACCCGATGATCGAAATCACCAGCACCAGGGCCGGGATCGTGGTCGGATAGGCGCGCAGGAAATTGCGGAGGCGCGGCACAAGGCCTTTGTCGTCACGTTCGAAACTGGCGACCGAGGTATCTGATTTGGCCAGCGGGGCCTCGTAGTCGGAAATTGTTTTGGTTGGTGCGTCTTCTGCGCTCATCGCGAATATCTCCCAGAATCACCTCGAAGCCCCAAGCTCCGCTATGGAAGAAGGGCGACCTTTGACAGCCGCCCTTCATTTTAAACTGCTAGGCTTTGGCTAGATTAGCCCCAGCAAAGCTCGGTGCCTTTGGCGCTGTCGATCGACGGCACGCCTTCAGCTGGCTTGTCGGTGACCAAGTTCACGCCGGTGTTGAAGAAGGTCAAACCGTCGGAAGCCGCTGGCTTGGTGCCGTCTTTTGCATAAGCAACGATAGCTTCGATGCCCTTGGACGCCATCAGCAGTGGGTACTGCTGCGAGGTTGCGCCGATAACGCCCGACTTGACCGAAGCGATGCCTGGGCAGCCGCCGTCAACCGAAACGATCAGAGCCTGGTTTTCTTTGCCAGCGTTCTTCATCGCCTGATAAGCGCCTTCAGCAGCAGGCTCGTTGATCGTGTAGATCACGTTGATGTCTGGGTCTTTTGCCAGCAGGGTTTCCATCGCGCGCAGACCGCCCTCTGGGTTTGCGTCCGAAGTTTCGTGACCGATGACGCGTGCGTCGGTTTCCGAACCCATCACGGTCAGATCAGGAACTTCGATGCCAAAGCCTTTGAGGAAGCCGGTGTCGCGTGCGACGTCAACCGAGATGTTGTCTTTGTTGATGTCGAGCATTGCAATCTTGGCGCCCGAAGTGTCGCCCATGGTTGCAGCAGCCCATTTGCCGATCAGCAAACCAGCTTCAAAGTTGTCGGTTGCAAAGGTCATGTCCTGAGCTTCGGTATCGGCAAGCGGGGTGTCCAGAGCGATAACCAAGATGCCAGCAGCGCGGGCGTCTTTCAGGGCTGGGCCGACCGAGTCGTTCGATGGGGTGATCAAGATACCCTTGGCGCCGCCAGCGATGCAGTTTTCAATTGCGGTGATCTGCGGAGCAGCGTCGCCGTCTTTTTCGCCTGCATAGGCTTGGAAGTCGAGGCCAGCGGCGGTCGCAGCAGCCTCAGCGCCCTCTTTCATCTTTACGAAGAAGGGGTTGGTGTTGTTTTTGGTGATCAGGCAAGCCAGATCGCCGGCCGAAGCCGAACCAGCCATCAGGGCAACAGCAGCAGCGCCCAGCAGAGCTTTGGTGGTGAATTTCATTGGTCGTCCTCCCAAGGAATTAGGGGATTAGCCCCCCGTTAGAAACCTTACGTCGACACCCATTCAGGCATCGCGATGGGAACAAATGATATGATTCGAGCCGCTACGTCAAGTTAAATAAATCAGAGTGATTTAATATTGACAGGCCGCCTTCCCTCCCGCAGTCTGGGCAGCTAAATGGGGTGTAATGCACCCTCAGACCCACGCAGAAAGCTCGACTTATCATGTTGATCGGCATCTCCCCTTTGCTGGGACCAGACCTTCTTCATACGCTGCGTGCGATGGGGCATGGCGATGAAATTGCTTTGGTTGATGGCAATTATCCGGCGGCAGAACATGCCCGCCGCCTGATTCGCGCCGATGGAATCGCGTTGATGCCGCTGCTTGCCGCGATTCTGAAAGTGCTGCCGGTCGAGGCTGCCTTTCGCGCAGCCCTGAACAACACCCCGCCGCAGGTTGGCCCAATTCATCAAGCGGTCGACACGCTTTGCGCCGCCAGTGGCCAAAGCTTTAGCGTCACGCCGCTGCTGGGCGAGGCGCTTTACCCTCGCGTGCGTGGGGCCTATGCAATTGTCGCCACCTCAGAGCCCGCACTTTTCGCCAATGTCATCCTGCGCAAGGCGGCTTTGGCGATAGATTTAGACGGTTAAAACAGCATGGCATTGGGCGCGGACACCATTCCGGATCGGCAAGGCAGCGAAGACATTGGTCTGCGCGGCTCGAACCAATCGGGCATGCGCGACCATAATGAACGGCTTGTGCTGTCTTTGGTGCGCCAGCATGGCGGTCTGGCGAAATCTGATATTGCCCGCATCACGGGGCTTTCGGCGCAGACCGTTTCGGTGATCATGCGCGGGCTGGAACAAGACGGGCTGTTGCTGCGCGGCGAACCGATCCGGGGCCGCATTGGCCAGCCCTCGGTGCCGATGTTTCTAAACCCGGATGGCGCGTTTTTTGTCGGCATTAAAATCGGTCGGCGCTCGGTTGATCTGACCTTGGTCGATTTTCAAGGCAAGGTCCGCGCCAGCCAGCGCCAGACCTATCGCTATCCCTCGCCCGCCAATGTGGTTGGCTTTACAGCCCGCGCCCTGCCACTGGCCTTGGCAAAGCTTTCGGCAGAAGAGCGCCCGCGCGTGAGCGGCATCGGCATCGCCATGCCGTTTCAGCTGTGGAGCTGGGTGCAATTCATCGGCGCGCCGCAAGCAGAAATGGACGCGTGGCGGCACAGCGACATTCAGGCCGAAATCGCCCAACTGACCGGCTTGCCGACCTATGTGCAAAACGACGCAACCTCGGCCTGCGGGGCCGAATTGGTGTTTGGCACCGGCGAACGGCCGAAAGATTTCCTCTATTTCTACTTTGGCACCTTTATCGGCGGTGGTTTGGTATTGAACGGCCAGTTGTTTCTGGGCCGCTCGGGCAATGCCGCAGGCGCGGGCCCCTTGCCGGTGCAGGGCAAGAACGGGCAGGTCGAACGCCTGATTGCTGCGGCGTCGATGTCAAAGCTTGCCGATGCGATGGAAGCTGCGGGCGAGGTTTCTGATTATCTGTGGGAGCGTCCCGATCATTGGACGGTCAGCCCGCAGATCCTGTCAGACTGGATGGATCAGGCCGCAAATGGTCTGGCTTGGGCTGCGCTGACAGCGGCGACCTTGCTGGAAATCGAAGCCGTGATGATCGACGGCTGGATGCCCGCCGAAGTGCGCGCCGAGATCACGCGCCGCACGCATTTGGCGCTGCACAGTCTGGATCTGGACGGCATAGACCCGCCGATGATCCGCGAAGGCACCATCGGCCCGGACGCCCGCGCGCTGGGGGCTGCGGCGATTCCTTTGTCGCAACGCTATCTGATTGATCAGAACGCAGCAGGGCGCGGCGTCTAATTCATAGGAATTCAGGGGATTAACCCTTGAACCGCGCGGGTAAATCTTTATCTCTAGCTCCACCCGCCGCGACGATTTCGACGCATCCCGCCATGCCACGACGAGGGGCTCTTTTATGTCTTTAGCGCTGATTGCAGCCTTGCCATTCATAGGCGCGCTGGTTGCGGCCCTTGCCAGCCGGTTTGGCCGCACCGCCGCCACGCTGGCCGCAAGTGCCTGCACCGCCACGGCTTTGGCCGCGATCTTGGCCTATCTGCCGCAGGTTTTGGCGGGCACAGTGGTCACCACCCGCTTTGACTGGTTGCCACAGCTGGGCCTGAATGCCGAATTTCGGCTGGATGGTTTGGGGGTTTTGTTCGCGATCCTGATCCTTGGCATTGGTCTTTTGATCCAGCTTTATGCGCGGTTTTATCTGGACAGCTCTGACCCCTATGGCCGCTTCATCACGTTTTTGATGCTGTTCCAAGGTGCGATGCTGGGCATTGTGATTTCAGACAACATCCTGCTTTTGCTGGTTTTTTGGGAGATGACATCGCTGTCGTCCTTCCTTTTGATCGGCTATTGGAACCACCTTGCCGCAGGCCGCCAAGGCGCGCGGATGGCGCTTGCGATCACCGGCGGCGGCGGGCTTGCGATGATCGCGGGCATGCTGCTGTTGGGCCAGATTGCTGGCAGCTACACGCTGTCAGACATCCTGTCGCAGCGCGAGGTGATCCAAGCCAGCCCGCTTTATCTGCCAGCACTTTTGCTGATCTTGACCGGCGCTTTCGCCAAATCGGCGCAGTTTCCCTTTCATTTCTGGTTGCCGCACGCCATGGCCGCCCCAACGCCAGTTTCGGCCTATCTGCATTCGGCGACGATGGTGAAGGCGGGGCTGTTCCTGATGGCGCGGCTGTGGCCAGTGTTGTCGGGCACCGAGGCGTGGTTCCTGATTGTCGCCTCTACGGGGCTATTGACCATGGCCTTTGCCGCCAAGGTGGCGCTGTTCAAGGATGATCTGAAGGCGATTTTGGCCTATTCCACCGTCAGCCATTTGGGGCTGATCACCTTTTTGTTCGGCCTTGGCACCGAGGCCGCAGCCCTTGCCGCGGTGTTTCATATTCTGTGTCACGCCACCTTTAAGGCGGCGCTGTTCATGGTGGCAGGCATTGTCGATCACGAGGCCCATACCCGCGACATTCGTCTGCTGGGCGGCTTGCGTCGTGTGATGCCGGTGACCTTTGTGCTGGCCACGATTGCAACCCTGTCGATGGCGGGGGTGCCGCTGCTGAACGGGTTTCTCTCGAAGGAGATGATGCTGGAAGAGGCCGCACATACGGCTTGGCTGGGCAACAGCTGGATCGTGCCTGCGATGGCAACCTTGGCTGCGATGCTCTCGGTTGGCTATGCGCTGCGGTTCTTGGTGCAGGGCTTTTTGGGCACATCGCGCAATGACGACAGCTATAGCCCGCATGACCCAAGCTGGGGGCTTTTGGCCTCGCCGGCGCTGCTGGCGGTGCTGGTGGTCGCGATTGGCCTGATGCCGATGACGCTGGCGGCCTGGCTGGTGGATAGCGCCAGCGCCGCCGTGACTGGCGCCACGCCAAAGGCCTATATCAAGCTGTGGCACGGGCTGGAAAGCCCCGCACTTTACATGTCTTTGTTTGCCTTTGGCGGCGGTTTCATTCTGCTGGGCAGCTATGACCGTTTGCGCGCCCTCTGGGAGGCCACGCCGCGCCCCGAGGCCAAAGCGCTGTTTGACACAAGCCTGAACGGGCTGACCCGCGCCGCCCGCGCGCTGACCGAGCGGATGCATGACGGCGATCTGGCGCGCAGCTTTGCGCTGGCGATTGTCACCATGCTGGTGCTGGCGGCCTATGCCTTTGGCAGCGGCAGCCATGTTGCTGGCAGCCGCGCACTGACGCCGGTGCCGCTGGATGTCGGGGCGGCTTGGCTGGTGCTGGCTTTGGCGAGTCTGGCCGCCACGGTGATGCACCACCGCCGGCTTTTGTCGCTGCTGCTGGTCGGGATCATCGGGCTGATCTTGTCGGCGGGCTTTGCCTATCTGGCAGCCCCAGACCTTGCGCTGACCCAGATCACGGTCGAGGTGGTCACCGTGGTGCTGATGCTGCTGGCGCTGAACTTTCTGCCCGCCACCACCCCGCGCGAGACCACTGCGCTGCGCAAACTGCGCGACGGTGCGGTGGCCGTGGCGGCAGGTCTTGGCACCACTCTGCTTGCCTTTGCACTGCTGACGCGCGAGGCCGCCTTTGCCCCGATCTCGGCCTTTCATCTGGCGCAATCGAAACCGGGCGCGGGCGGCACCAATGCGGTCAACACCATTATCGTCGATTTCCGCGGCTTTGACACTTACGGCGAGATCATCGTGCTGGGGATTGCAGCGATTTTGATCTTTGCCTTGGTCGAGGGGCTTTTGGTGACCAAATGGCGTATCATTCCCCCCGCCACCGACCCAGATGCAGGCGACGCGCATCCGGTGATGCTGCGGGTGGCGACGCGGTTCATCCTGCCAATTGCGATGATGGTCGGCACCTATCTGTTCCTGCGCGGCCATAACCAACCCGGCGGCGGCTTTGTCGCGGGTCTGGTCTTTGCCATCGGTCTGGTGATGCAATATATGGCCTCTGGCATCGAATGGACCTCGGCGCGGCGGCGCTATCCCTATCAAACCGTGATCGGTGCAGGCGTGCTGATCGCCAGTGCGACGGGGATCGGCTCTTGGGTTGCGGGGCGGCCGTTCCTGACCTCGAACTACGGTTATTTCCATATTCCGCTGGTGGGCGAGGTTGAACTGGCCACCGCTGCGCTGTTCGATCTGGGGGTTTTCCTCTGTGTGCTGGGGGCGGTGATGCTGGCGCTGGACGCCATTGCGCGACTTGCCAAAGGAGCAAACTGATGGAACTTCTTGTCGCAATCGCCATTGGCACGCTGACCAGTTCTGGGGTCTATCTGATGCTGCGCCAGCGCAGTTTTTCGGTGATTTTGGGGCTGTCGCTGCTGTCTTATGCGGTCAATCTGTTCATCTTTGCCGCAGGCCGGCTTGCGCCTGATCTGCCGCCGATCATCAGCAAAACCGCGCTTGGCTATACCGATCCGCTGCCGCAAGCCTTGGTACTGACCGCAATCGTGATTTCCTTTGGCATGACGGCGGTGCTGGTGATCATGGCGATTGGCGCTTACCTGACCTCGGGCGCGGATGATGTCGCCCTGACCCAAGCACCGACAGACGAGGGCCAAGCATGAGCAATCTGATCATTGCCCCGATCATCCTGCCTGCGGTTCTGGCCGGGCTTTTGGTGATCTTGCGCCCAAGTATTGGCCTGCAACGCATCATTTCGGGCGCAGGCGCGCTGGCGCTTTGTGTCATAGCGGTGATGCTGGCGGCCCAAGCCGATACGCCACGCGCGTATTTTCTGGGCAATTGGCCCGCCCCCTTTGGCATTGCCCTGATGTCGGATCGGCTGTCGTCGCTGATGCTGATGCTGACGGCGGCGCTGGGGCTTTTGGTGCTGATCCATGTGGCCAGCACCGGATGGGACCGCAGCGGCAAGCATTTTCACACGCTGTTCTTGTTCCAACTGATGGGGCTGAATGGCGCGTTTCTGACCGCTGATGCCTTTAACCTATTCGTGTTTTTCGAGGTGCTGCTGATTGCCTCTTATGGGCTGATGGTGCATGGCGGCGGGCGGGATCGGCTGCGCGCGGGCGTGCAATATGTGGCGTTTAACCTGCTGGGCTCCTCGCTGTTTCTGATTGCGCTGGCGACGATCTATGCGGTGACGGGCACGCTCAATATGGCCGATCTGGCGGTCAAGCTGCCCGAACTGCCAGCGGGCGACAGCGCTTTGCTGCGGGTGGCGGCGGTGCTGGTGATGATGGTCTTTGCGATCAAGGCCGCGATGGTGCCGCTGCAATTCTGGCTGCCTGCCACCTATGCCAATGCCCCTGCCCCTGTGGCCGCACTGTTTGCGGTGATGACCAAGGTCGGGGCCTATGCGCTGATCCGCTTTGGCACGCTGGTGTTTCCAACCGATCTGGCCGCCACCGGCACGCTGATCCAAGATCTGCTGCAACCGGCGGCGATCATCACCATGGTGATCGGCGCCATCGGGGTTTTGGGCAGCCGCGAGCTGCCGCGTCTGGTTGCCTTTTCGGCGCTGGGGTCGATGGGGCTGCTGCTGATTGCGGTTTCGGCCTTTACCCCGCAGGCGACGGCGGCGGCGCTTTATTATCTGATCCATTCGACACTGGCGATGGCGGCGCTGTTCTTGCTGTCTGATCTGGTGCCCAATCGCCGCGATGGGCTGACGGCGGCGCTGTTTATGGCGGCGGCGGTCGCCATGGCGGGCATGCCGCCGCTGTCGGGCTTTGTCGGTAAGCTTTTGATCATGGACGCGCTGCGCGCCTCAGCGCCGCTGATCTGGACGCTGATCTTGCTGTCGTCGCTTTTGACCATGCTGGGTCTTGCCCGTATCGGATCCGGCCTGTTCTGGAAGGCCGAAGCGCCGCGCCCCTCGGACAGCATCGCGCCCTTTGCACCCTTGGCCACGGTGCTGTGCCTCAGCGCGCTTTTGGCACTGACGCTGGGCGCAGGGCCGATCCTGACATGGCTAGAGGCCACAGCGCAAAACCTGCACGCACCTGCCGCTTATATCGCGGCACTTTCCCTTGGCGCAGGAGGCTGACCCATGCAGAAGCTTTTCCCACATCCCTACCTTTCGGCCACACTTCTGCTGACCTGGGTGCTGCTGATGAATAGCATTGGCCCAGGCGCCGTGCTGATGGGTGGGTTTCTGGGCGTGGTGATCCCGCTGCTGACAGCTCCCTATTGGCCTGAACATGCGGCGATGAAACACCCGCTGCGACTTGTGGCCTATATCGGTCTGGTGCTGGGCGATGTTGTGGTCTCAAGCATCCAAGTTGCGGCGATCATTCTCTTCAAACCGGTGGATCAGATCCAATCGGCGTGGATCTGCGTGCCGATTGACCTGCCCAGCCCCGAGGCCCAAGCCCTCCTGGCCGGCACCATTACCATGACCCCCGGCACACTGACCGCAGATTTCGCCGCCGACGGCAAATCACTGTTGATCCATTCGCTGCACGCCCCAGACCCCGATGCCGTCTGCGCCGAGATCAAGTCCCGCTACGAGGCCCGCCTGAAAAGGATCTTCACCTGATGCTTGACTATGCCCTGAGCTTTGCAATCAGCTGCTTTGCGCTGGCCCTGCTGCTGACGCTTTGGCGTCTGGCCACCGCGCCCACCATCCCCGACCGTATTCTGGCGGTGGATACGATGGTGGTGAATGTAATCGCCCTGATCGTGCTGTATTCTCTGATGCGGGGCCACGCCTTGAACTTTGAGGCGGCCATGCTGTTTTCGATGACAGGCTTCGTGTCGACCGTAGCCTTTTGCAAATACCTGTTGCGGCGGAGCATTATCGAATGAGCATGGTCACCGAAATCCTGATCTCGACGCTTTTGGTCATTAGCGGGGTCTTTGGCCTGATCGGCAGCTTTGGCTTACTGAAGCTGCGCGATGCGATGCAAAGGCTGCATGCCCCGACAAAGGCCACCACAATCGGCGTAGGTGCGGCGCTTATTGCCTCGGCGCTGAACACTTGGCTGATCGCAGGCCAAGTCACCTGGCACGAAGTGATGGTCTCGGTGTTCTTGTTTATAACGGCACCACTTTCGGCGCTATATCTGGCGAAATCGCATATCGCCACAACGGTCGACCGCAGCAAAATTCCCC
Organism: Cypionkella sp.; assembly: GCF_036782355.1. Classification (NCBI taxonomy): domain Bacteria; kingdom Pseudomonadati; phylum Pseudomonadota; class Alphaproteobacteria; order Rhodobacterales; family Paracoccaceae; genus Cypionkella; species Cypionkella sp. The sequence goes on along the minus strand of NZ_DAIPZF010000032.1, from coordinate 10,930 downwards.
CCACCGCGACCAAGGCTCCCTGGGCCGAATTGCGGCGCGTGCCAAAGGGCTGATCAGACTCAGATCCCAACTCTGCCTCTGCTTACGGCTGCGTTGCAAATCATCGGGACAAAGCGGCCTTTTGGTTCAAGTCATCAAGAGGGCTGGCTCGGTCTGATTTTTGCCATGCCACATGGACAGCGATTTCAGGTTCAGCCATCGCGCAGTCGGATGCAGCGGGAATGAAAGCCGCATTGGTCTTATTGCGGTCTGATTTCGGTCCGATGCAAGCCCGCCACGCAAGCTGACCAATCGGTCAAAAGACCGCCGTCGCAGGCCACAGCCCCCTTGCAAGCCAGCCCACAGAAAGGCAACCTGTGCCCAACCCGAAAGCAGAGGCCCCGATGCACAGCCTGACCGAAGCCAAACTGCACCTGCCGCAAGTCACCCATCCGCGCAATCCGGGGATGCCGCTTGATCTGGATTGGGTGGCGAATGTCCAGGCCAATACCTCGGCCATTGAACGCCGCGCGGCAACGATCACCAGCCGACGCTCGGTCAAAAATGACTTCCAAGCGGCTTGGCTGCTCAAAGCAATCAGCCTGATCGACCTTACCACCCTGTCAGGCGATGATACGCCAGAGCGCGTCAAACGGCTTTGCGCCAAAGCCCGCCAACCCGTGGCGCCGGCGATGCTGGAAAAACTTGGGCTGCAAGGCCTGACCACAGGCGCGGTCTGTGTCTATCACGAAATGGTCGAAACCGCCGTCCGCGCATTGGAAGGCAGCAATATCCCAGTGGCTGCCGTCTCAACCGGCTTCCCTGCGGGCCTGTCTCCCTACCGTCTGCGCATCGCTGAAATCGGCGAATCTGTGCGGGCAGGCGCGCGCGAAATCGACATCGTGATCTCGCGCCGGCATGTGCTGACCGGAAATTGGCATGCACTCTACGAGGAGATGTCCGAGATGCGCGCCGCCTGCGGCGAGGCCCATGTCAAAGCCATCCTCGCCACGGGCGAGCTGCAAACCCTGCGTAACGTCGCACGCGCCAGCCTTGTCTGCATGATGGCCGGCGCTGATTTCATCAAAACCTCGACCGGCAAAGAAAGCGTCAACGCCACCCTGCCTGTCAGCCTGACCATGATCCGCTGCATCCGCGACTACCAAGACCGCAGTGGCGTCAAAGTCGGATATAAACCCGCAGGTGGCATATCAAAAGCCAAAGATGCCCTGCCCTATCTTGCCCTGATGAAAGACGAACTCGGGCATGCCTGGCTGCAACCCGAGCTGTTCCGCTTTGGCGCCTCTTCCCTTCTTGGCGACATCGAACGCCAGTTGGACCATTATCTTAGCGGTCACTATTCGGCCGCCAATCGCCATGCCTTGGCTTAAATGATCGGCCTGCACACCAAAGGGGCTCTGCCCCTCGCGGCGCTGCCGCTCACCCCGGGATATTTATGCCAAGATGAAAGCCCACAGCAGATTTCATCTTGGTCCAAATATCCCCGCCGGAGGCGCATGTCTGCCACAGGCGTTTACACTTCCCGCTTGCATCACTCGATCTGCCAAAGGACACTCTCATGACAACCGTGCGCGACATCTTTGACAGCATGGCCTATGGTCCGGCCCCCGAAAACAACGCAGAGGCCTTGGCATGGCTGCGCAAGAATGGATCTTTTGGGCATTGGATTGATGGCGGCTTTACCTCAGCCGCGGCGGGTTTTGCTACGACCAATCCTGCGACTGGGCAGGTTTTGGCACAGGTCAGCCAAGGAACTTTGGCAGATATTGACGTAGCCGTACAGGCGGCGCGGCGCGCGCAGGGGAAATGGGCCAAGCGTTCGGGGGCCGAGCGCGCGCGGGTGCTTTATGCTTTGGCGCGGCTGGTTCAAAAGCATGCGCGGCTTTTTGCAGTGCTGGAGGTGATGGATACCGGCAAGCCGATCCGCGAGGCGCGCGACATCGACATTCCTTTGGTGGCACGGCATTTCTACTATCATGCAGGCCTTGCACAGTTGATTGACAGCGAGTTGCCCGGCCAAGCCCCGCTTGGGGTTTGCGGCGCGGTGATCCCATGGAACTTTCCTTTGCTGATGCTTGCTTGGAAGGTCGCGCCTGCTTTGGCTGCGGGCAATTGCGTGGTGTTAAAGCCTGCTGAATACACCCCCTTGACCGCCTTGCTTTTTGCCGAGCTGTCGCGTGAGGCCGGTCTGCCCAAAGGGGTTTTGAACATTGTCACTGGCGATGGTGACACCGGCGCTGCCCTTGTTGCCCATCCTGATGTCAATAAGATCGCCTTTACCGGATCAACCGCCGTGGGCCGCCAAATCCGCGAGGCGACGGCAGGCACGGGTAAGGCGCTGACTTTGGAGCTTGGCGGGAAATCGCCCTATATTGTCTTTGAAGACGCCGATCTGGACAGTGCGGTCGAAGGGCTCGTCGATGCGATCTGGTTCAATCAGGGGCAGGTCTGTTGCGCAGGCTCGCGGCTTTTGGTGCAAGAGGGCATTGCCGAGCGGTTCCATGACAAGCTGCGTCGGCGCATGGATGGTTTGCGCATCGGCGATCCTTTGGACAAGGCGATTGACATCGGGGCGATCATTGACCCCAGCCAATTGGCCCGCATTCGCGCGATGGTGGACGCCAATACCGAAGGCGAGACCTATCATGCCGCTTGTGCCCTGCCCGCGGGCTGTTTTTACCCGCCTACGCTGATCACTGGCCTGCAAGCCTCATCCACCCTGATGCAGGAAGAAATCTTTGGGCCGGTCTTGGTCTCGATGACCTTTCGCACCCCGTCCGAGGCGGTCGAGCTTGCCAACAACAGCCGCTATGGCCTTGCTGCCAGTGTCTGGAGCGAAAACGTCAACCTTGCCTTGGATATTGCGCCCAAGCTGAAGGTGGGCGTGGTCTGGGTCAATGCCAGCAATTTGTTTGATGCCGCCGCAGGCTTTGGCGGGGTGCGCGAAAGCGGTTTTGGTCGTGAAGGCGGGTGGGAGGGGCTGCTGGCCTATCTGAAACCTGCGGGCAAGACCAAGGCCTTGCCGCAGATCAAAGCACAACCGGCCCCCGCAAAGCCCGAGGTCAGCGGCATCGACCGCACCGCCAAGCTGTTCATCGCCGGCAAACAGGCCCGCCCTGATGGTGGTTATTCCCAAGCGATCTGGTCGCCCAAGGGCAAATTGCTGGGCCACATCGGGCTTGGTGGCCGCAAAGACATTCGCAACGCGGTCGAAGCCGCGCAAGCCGCCAAAGGCTGGGCGAAAAGCACGGCGCATGGCCGCGCGCAAATCCTTTACTACATCGCCGAGAACCTTTCAGCGCGCCGTGCCGAATTTGCTGGCCGTCTGCGCGATATGACCGGCACTTCAGGCGAGGCCGAGGTCGAGGCCGCTATCAACCGGCTGTTCACCTATGCCGCTTGGGCCGATAAGTTTGAAGGCGCGGTCAAACCGGTGCCAATGCGCGGTGTCGCACTTGCAATGAACGAACCCTGCGGCGTGATCGCAGCGCTGTGCCCGAATGAAGCCCCGCTTTTGGGTCTGATCTCGCTAATGGCGCCGGCGATTGCGATGGGCAACACCTGCGTTTTGGTGCCATCCGAGGTGGCGCCACTGTCTGCAACCGACTTTTATCAGGTGCTTGAGACCTCTGATCTGCCCGCAGGCGTGGTTAATATCGTCACCGGCGCGCATGCCGACCTTGCCAAGCCCATCGCAGGGCATGGCGATATCGACGCGGTGTGGTGTTTTTCTGCCGCCGCACTTTCAGAAGTAGTGGAGCGCAATTCCGCCACCAACCTGAAACGCACTTGGGTCAATCACGGCCAAGCCCGCGATTGGGCCGCGCCGAGTGCCGAAGGCCGCGAATTCTTGCGCGCAGCCACTGAGGTGAAAACAATCTGGGTGCCCTATGGCGAATAGATCCAAAACCGATACGCAATCGCGCTGGAAATATAGCCTTTAGGATAAAATTCCCCCTTAACATATGTTAAAAATCTGTCATCACAGCCATGCAGTCCCCTAAGGGGCAGCGTTTTTGTCATGAGTGGCCAGTTGGGCCAAAAAATGTGGGGACCATTTGGATGCTAAACGAATTTAAAGCCTTCATTGCCAAGGGCAATGTTATGGATCTGGCTGTGGGTATCATCATCGGCGCGGCTTTTACCGCGATCGTTGGCAGCCTTGTGTCAGATCTGATCAACCCGATCATCGGGCTTATCCTTGGTGGCGTGGATTTCACCAATATGTATGTGGTGCTGAAAGGCAGCGTGCCGGATGGCGCAAGCTTGGCCGCTGCACGCGATGCCGGCGCTGCCGTCTTCGCCTATGGCGCTTTCGTCACTGCCGTAATCAACTTTTTGATCATCGCTTTCGTCGTGTTCATGTTGATCCGCACGGTCAATAAAATCATGCCAAAGGCACCAGCAGCACCGGCTGCACCCGCAGGCCCAACCGAGGTTGATCTGCTGAAAGACATCCTTGTTGCCCTTAAGAAGTAAGCTTTAGCTGCCGCGGCCAGATACCCGCGGCAGCGCGTGCGGGCGGGGGTCGATCCCCTGCCCGCACGCCCGCCTGTTTCTACATCGCCAAGGCCTGCGCGCCGGTGATGCTTGCCATGCCCAAAGCCTCGCCGACCGCCTTATAGGTCAGCTGGCCCGCATGCACGTTCAGCCCCGCCAACAGATGTTTGTCGTCCGCACAGGCCTGCTTCCAGCCCTTATTGGCCAGCGCCAGCATAAAGGGCATCGTCGCATTGCCCAGCGCCAGCGTCGAGGTGCGCGCCACCGCCCCCGGCATATTGGCGACGCAATAATGCATGATGCCATCGACCTCATAGATCGGATCCTGATGCGTGGTGGCCCGGCTGGTCTCGAAACACCCGCCTTGGTCGATCGCCACATCCACCAAAGCCGCACCCGGTTTCAGCTCCGAGAGTTGCGCCCGCGAAATCAGCTTGGGCGCCGCAGCCCCGGGGATCAGCACCGCGCCGATGATCAGATCAGCCGCGCGCGCAAGCTCGATTGTGGTGGCCGCATCGGCATAGCTGCATTTGAACTGACCACCAAAGACATCATCCAGATAGCGCAGCCGGTTGATCGAGCGGTCCAGCACCGTCACATCCGCACCCATGCCGGCGCTGATTTTCGCGGCATGGGTGCCGACGACACCGCCGCCAATCACCAAAACCTTGGCCGGCAAAACCCCCGGCACGCCGCCCATCAACACGCCGCGTCCGCCATTGGCCTTTTGCAGCGTCCAAGCCCCGACCTGCGGTGCAAGTCGGCCTGCAACCTCGGACATCGGCGCAAGCAGCGGCAACCCGCCGCGATCATCGGTCACGGTTTCATAGGCGATGCAGGTCGCCCCGCTGGCCAGCAGGTCTTTGGTCTGCGCAGGGTCTGGCGCAAGGTGCAGATAGGTGAACAGAATCTGACCCTCGCGCAGCATCTTGCGCTCGCCCGCTTGCGGCTCTTTGACCTTGACGATCATATCGGCGGCGGCAAAAATCTCGGCCGCCGTGGCGATGATCTTGGCCCCTGCAGCACTATAATCGGCATCGGTAAAGCCTGCACCAACCCCAGCCATGGTTTCGATCATCACGGCATGGCCGGCGTTGACCGCTTCGCGCACCGCATTCGGCGTCATGCCAACCCGAAATTCCTGCGGCTTGATCTCTTTTGGACATCCGATTTTCATAGCTCTCTCCCTTTTGAATTTCTCGTCCCTGACCAAAGCTTGGTGCAATCGCGCCGCCGATGCTTTGGAATTTGTCTGGTCAAAAGCGGGCCGCGTGATAGATTCAGCGACAAATACCACCTTTGACGAAAGAAGCTGCGATGACCGTGACATTAGACGCCACCGACCGCCGGATCTTGGGCGTGCTGCAAAAGGACGGGCGGATCACAAATGCTGATCTGTCGGAGCGGGTGAATCTGTCGCCCTCGGCCTGCCACCGCCGCGTGCAACTGCTGGAAGAGGCGGGGTTTATCGCCGGTTATGTCGCACTTTTGGACGCGCGCCGCATGGGCAAACCGACGACGGTTTTTGTTGAAATCACCCTGCAATCGCAGGCCGAAGATCTGCTCGATGCCTTTGAACGCGCCATTGCCCGGGTGCCAGATGTTTTGGAATGCCATCTGATGGCAGGCACCGCCGATTATCTGATCAAGATCATGGCCGAAGACACCGAAGATTTCGCCCGCATCCACCGCCAGCACCTGTCGCGCCTGCCCGGCGTGCGGCAAATGCAATCGTCATTTGCGCTGCGCACTGTGGTGAAAACCACGGCCCTATCGGTCTGATCGTCACATAATCGTTACAAAAGCCCCGTATCGCAGGCCAAAATCCTCGGAGTTTTTATGCAAAATATCCTCGTGCTCTGCACCGGCAATTCGGCCCGCTCGATTTTGGGCGAGGCGATCTTGAACCGCCTTGGCGCGCTGCGGTTTCAGGCGTTTTCGGCGGGGTCCAAGCCCACCGGCCGCCCCAATCCCTTTGCCATCGCGCTGCTCGATGCCAAGGGCTATGACACCAGCCTTGCGCGTTCGAAATCTTGGGATGAATTTGCCAGCCCAGATGCGCCCAAGCTTGATATCGTCATCACCGTTTGCGATTCTGCCGCCGCCGAATCCTGCCCCTATTGGCCCGGTGCGCCGGTTTCCGCGCATTGGGGCCTGCCTGATCCGGCCAGCGTCACAGGATCAAACGCAGAGATCGCTGCCGCCTTTGCGCAGACCTATGCCGCCCTGACCGCGCGCGTCGAGGCGTTTTTGGCACTGCCCGAGGGCCTACCCCCTGCCGAGATGAAAGCAGCCCTAACCCAGATCGGCAAAATGCCATGACCGCGCGTGCCCTGACAGCCGAGGCGCTTGGCACAGCCCTGTTGGTGACCGCCGTTGTGGGATCGGGCATCATGGCGCAAAGCCTGACCACCGATACAGCACTTGCGCTACTGGCCAATACCATCGCCACGGGGGCGGCGCTGTTCATGCTGATCACCACCTTTGGCGCGGTTTCGGGTGCGCAGTTCAACCCCGCTGTGACGCTGGTTTTTGCGCTGCGCGGCGAGATCGCCCCGAACCTTGCGCTGGCCTATGTGGCGGCGCAAGCCTTGGGCGGGGTGATCGGCACGCTGGCCGCGCATGCAATGTTTGATCTGGCGCTTTTGCAAACCTCGACCCATATCCGCACCGGCGCGCCGCAATATCTGGCTGAAATCATTGCAACCTTTGGCCTGATCCTTGCCATTCTGGGCGCGATCAACGCCAAGGCCAATGTCGCCACCACCGTGGCCTGCTATATCACTGCGGCCTATTGGTTCACCGCATCCACCAGTTTTGCCAACCCCGCCGTGGCCTTGGCACGCGCCTTTACCGATACCTTTGCAGGCATCCGCCCTGCCGATCTGGGCGGCTTTTGGGCGGCTGAAGTCGTGGGGGCAGTGCTTGCGGCAGCGCTTGGCGGTTGGCTGTTCAAAAAGACCTAAGGCAAAGAAAAACCCCCGACCTTTAGGGGCGGGGGTTGATCGAAGTGGGGATCGCTCCCCCAGAGTCGCTAACATGGGCGCAATCTGGCTTTCGCCGAATTACATCCCGCCTTCGCGCTGAAGCTTCTTCCGGGCGAGCTTGCGCGCACGGCGCACGGCTTCGGCGGATTCGCGAGCTTTCTTGACGGAGGGTTTCTCGAAATGCTGTTTAAGTTTCATTTCGCGGAACACGCCTTCGCGCTGGAGCTTTTTCTTGAGGGCCCGAAGGGCTTGCTCAACGTTATTATCGCGGACGCTGACCTGCATGTGGTTTTCACCACCTTTCTAAGTTTGAGTTGCACTGAATGTGCAGGCTTGGCGGCCATAGCAAAGTGGCGCAGACTTGTCTACCATGGCAAAGGAGAGGCGGGGCAATGGAACAGGAAAACAGCATGGAAAGCGCAAAATCGCGGATTCTAGAGGCAAGTCTTGGCCATGCAGCCTTTGATGGCTGGTCCGAGGTGACGTTGAAAGCCGCGCTTGATGATTCGGCGGTGGCGCCTGCTTTGGGCCGCGCGCTGTTTCCGCGTGGCGGCATTGATCTGGCGGTGGCCTATCATCTGCAAGGCGACCGCGCCATGCGCACGGCTTTGGCCGCGACCGATCTGACGGCTTTGCGCTATAGCGACCGCGTGGGTTTGGCGATCAAACTGCGCTTGCAGGGGGCGGATAAGGAACTGGTGCGGCGCGGATCGGCGCTGTTTGCGCTGCCCCAGCACGCAGCCGAAGGCGCGCGGCTAATCTGGGGCACTGCTGATGCGGTTTGGACAGCGCTTGGCGACAGCAGTGTCGATTTCAACTGGTATTCCAAACGCGCCACGCTTTCGGCGGTTTATGCAGCCACGGTGCTGTTCTGGCTGGGCGATCAATCAGAGGACGAGGCAGATACTTGGGCCTTTCTGGACCGCAGGCTTGAAAACGTGATGCAGTTTGAAAAGACCAAGGCCAGCCTGCGCGCAAATCCGGTGGCCAAAGCGCTGATGGCAGGCCCGCTGGCGCTGCTGGGCCGCATCCGCGCGCCACAGCCGCAGCCCGGGCTTCCCGGCCAGAATGACCTTTGAAAGGCGATATGATGCCCCATTCTTCCTCGATGTTGGCGATGGAAATCTCGACAGCGGGCGGGCCGGATGTGCTGAAACCCGTATCGGTGCCGGTGCCGGTGCCGCGTCACGGCCAGATCATCGTGCGGCTGGCCTATGCGGGGGTCAACCGGCCTGATGCGCTGCAACGCGCGGGGCTTTACGCGCCGCCCGCCTCTGCCTCGCCCCTGCCGGGGCTCGAGGGCGCAGGCACAGTGGTGGCTATGGGCCCAGGGGTGACGCGCTGGACGATTGGCGATAAGGTCTGCGCGCTGTTTGCAGGCGGGGCCTATGCCGAATATGCCGCCTGCAACGAAGCCCATGCGCTGCCGATCCCACAGGGTATGACGCTGCGCGAAGCCGCCTGCCTGCCCGAGACCTGCTTTACCGTCTGGTCCAATATGGTGATGCGCGGCGGGCTGCGGGCGGGCGAGCGGTTCTTGGTGCATGGCGGATCGTCCGGCATTGGCACCACGGCGGTGCAGATCGCGGCAGCGCTTGGCGCGCGGGTCTTTGCCACCGCCGGTTCGGACGAGAAATGCCGCGCGGTCGAGGCTTTGGGCGCAGAGCGTTGCTTTAACTACAAAACCGAAGATTTCGGCGCCGAGGCTGCCAAGCTGGGCGGTTTTGATCTGATCCTTGACATGGTCGGCGGCCCCTATCTGCCGCGCAACATCCGCGCGCTGGCCGAGGATGGCCGTCTGGTGCAGATCGCGTTTTTGCAAGGCCCGAAGATCGAGCTGAACTTTTCAGAAATCATGATGCGGCGCCTGACGCTAACAGGATCGACGCTGCGGCCGCAATCAGACCAAGCCAAGGCCCGCATTGCAGCGCAGGTCGAGGCCCATATCTGGCCAATGATCGCGCGCGGCGCGTTTCGCGTGGTGATCGACAGCGAATTTTCCCTGCACGACGCCCCTGCCGCGCATTGGCGGCTGGAAAGCTCGGGGCATATCGGCAAGATCGTCATGAAAGTGGAAGAATAACGTCACCGAACTGGCACCGCTGCGTCACAAACCCGGACTAAGGCTTTTTTTGCACCAGCAAAAGGAGCCTGACATGTCCCGCACTCTGCTTAGCCTTACCGTCTGCGCCGCAGCCCTGACCTGCGCCGTCTCTGCCAATGCCCAAAGCTATTCGATCGGTCTTTGGGGCGATATGCCCTATGCCAAGGCCGCTGACGCGCCGTTTATTCCAGCACTTTTGGAAGACATGAACGCCTCGGACATCGCGTTTTCGATCTATGATGGCGACATCAAAGATGGCTCGTCGGAATGCACCGACGCGGTTTATACCGACGCCACCGCGATGTTTAACAGCCTGAAAGCCCCGGTAATCTATGTCTTGGGCGACAACGAATGGACCGATTGCCACCGCACCAACAACGGCGGCTATGACAATCTGGAACGTCTGGACCACATCCGCAAAACCATGTTCTCGACCACTGGCAGCTTTGGCATGGCCAAGATGGATCTGGAACATCAAGGCGCTGCGGGCGAGAAATTTGTTGAAAACACCCGCACCCAAAAAGACGGTGCGATGTTTGTCGGCCTGAACGTGCCCGGCTCGAACAACAACAAAGTCAACGATGAGAAATCCTGCACCAAGAAATCAGCCCGCACCCCCGAGCAATGCGCCGCCGATAACGCAGAATATACCGAGCGTGATGCCGCCAACATTGCTTGGATGAAAGCCAGCTTTGCCAAGGCCAAGGCCGATGGCGACAAAGGCATCATGATCGTGGTGCAGGGCGACGTTGGCTTTGACACCCCCGAAACCGAGGACGATTCCGAGGCCCGCATGGCCGATAAAGACGGCTACGCGGCCTTCTTGGATGCGCTGATCGCAGAGACCAAGGCCTTTGACGGCCAAGTCGCGCTTGTCCACGGTGACACGCATTACTTCAAGATCGACAAACCACTGCCAGATGCGACGCATATGCTGTCGAACTTTACCCGCGTGCAGACCTTTGGCAGCCCCAATGTGCATTGGATCAAGGTCGATGTTGATGCAACCTCGCGCAACGTCTTTACCTTCTCGCCAATGATCGTGGCGGCAAACGCCACAAAGACCTTGGGCGAATAAAACCGATCAGCAGCGGCGCGCCTTGCAAGGGGCGCGCCGATGTCGCTAATCGCCCAGCTTGGCGTGAACCTCGTCCAGATCGACCTCGGCCAGGGGCATCTTATTGGCCGGATTGTCGAAATCATATTTGAACAGCTGAAAATCGCGTTTGTAGATTTCCCAGACCAGATGCTTTGACAGATCGTCAAAGTAATCCTCGACCGGATGCAGCCGCTTTGGCCCGTGCCCTTCGCTTTCGTTAAAGCGCGGAATGCTCTTTAG
>NZ_DAIPZF010000031.1:0-32976 GCF_036782355.1 Cypionkella sp. | reverse complement strand
GGGCCAGATCAAGCAGCAACTTTATGCCGAGGCCGAGGCCGATGACACAGACCCGCGCTTTGGTCTTATGGCATCAGATCCAGCGGTTATGGCGCGGCTCGACCAGATTGAAGCGCAGCTTGCCAGTATCAGGGCTGCCATTGGGGCGCCTGCTATAGGTGCGGCATCCACGACGGCAGCTATTGCGCTTTCCAGTCCGGCAGCGGTGCTAAATGCACAGGCCCCTGCCAGCCAAGCGCCTGATACTTCGTCAGGCACCACCCCAATCTGGCGCGACGAGGTCAGCTACACCCTTGCGCCCGGCGAGGGGATCGAAGTGAAGCTTGCCATGCAGCAAGGCGAAGTGGCCCGTTTTGAATGGACCGCGAACGGCTCTGTTGTGAACTACGACACGCATGGCGACGGTAACGGACAAAAAACCAGCTATGAACAGGGCCGCAGCACGCCGGGACAGGTGGGAGAATTGACTGCCGCTTTTGCCGGCAACCACGGCTGGTTCTGGCGTAACCGAACCGAAGCGCCTGTCGTTGTCACCCTGCGCACCGCAGGCGATTATGCTCAGTTGAAAGCGCCATAGCTTGCGGAACCGGTGGCGGTTCAATTGGGTCGCCACCCATCCTCTGCGTCAAGGTCTGTCGGTGGCTCGGTGCGCCCAAGCAACCGTCCCACTGCTCAGGCGCAATTTCGCACATTCTTTGATCTGGCGAAGGCCACCCTCAAACTTTGCAAAGCTGTCAGCTGATCTCTGTCAGGGCTGTGGCAAGCGGGGTCACGCTCCAATCGGTGCCAAGCAGCAGCACATCTTCCAGTGCGCGCGCGCAGGGGCTTGCCAGCGCATCGCGGCCGAGCAGACGCGCGGGGGCCGAGATTGCCATATCCAGCGCCTGCTCTGGCGCGATGCCGACGTTTTTGATCAGCCGGGCTAGACCCTCCGCCATGGTGATATGGGCGCCTGCAAGCGAGCCTTCGGCATTGACCAGCCGTCCGGCTTCAAGATGCAAATGCTGGCCATAAAGCGTAAAGCTGGGCGAGCCGCCGACGGTTGACATCGCATCAGAAACCAAAAACATCCGGCCTGGAACGGGGCGGGCGCGGATGGCAAGCCCCAGCATTTCATCGGCCACATGATGCCCGTCGCAGATGATCCCCACATAGGCTGCCGAGTTGATGCCGGCCCCCGTCACCCCGGCTGCGCGGTTCAGCATTGGCGACATCGCGTTGAACAAATGGGTAAAGCAGCTTGCTCCGGCATCCAGCAGCGCACGCACCTGCTCTGCCGTGGCGTCCGAGTGGCCAATCGACACCACAGCGCCCGTTTCCACAATCTGCGCCACTTGGGCAGGGGTCGTGCTTTCGGGGGCCAGCGTGATTTTAACAAAGATCTCTGCCGCACGCAGACGCTGAATATGAGCCAGAGTCTGCGGCTCGAAGGGGCGGACATATTGCGCCAGATGCGTGCCGCGCCTTGCCACCGAAATATGCGGTCCTTCAATATGCAGCCCCAAAAGACCCTGTGACCCTTGAGCGGCAAGCGCGGCTTCGACCGCGCGTTCTAAGACCTCGGGCGCATCGGTGATGACTGTGGGCAGAATGCCGACGGTGCCAAAGCGGCGATGCGCGGCGGCCATACGGGCAAGTGTCGTCACCGATTGATCGTTGTTCAGCAACGCATCCCCGCCGCCATTGACCTGCAAATCTAGAAACCCCGCGCAGACTGTCCCCGCAACCTTGACCAGCCGCGCATCGGCAGGCACCTGAGCGCGCGCGCGCAGGTCTCCCGTCCGCGCTCCTGTCACCGCAAGCGCCATGCCTTGCCGCAGCCGCTGCCCGTCAAACAGCGCGTCGGGGGCGATCCAGATTGGGGCGGCAAGGGTTGCGCACATGGGCGAGATCCTATGTCGTTGGAAACAAGAAGAAATACGGTCGCAGGGCGGATTGCACCTTTGCCAAGGCCAAAGCGCGCGGCAAGCCATGCGCGCTGCGCCGCGCGCTTGCAACCTCTGCTGCTGCAAAATGGCGCAAAAGCGCGTGATCGGGCAAAGTGACGCGCTCTAGATCGGCAAACAGCGCGGCCACTGCGGCCTCGGCTTGCGGGGCGGGCCAGTAATAGCGAATGCGGTCGGCAAGGCCGAAATGGCGTTGGTCATAAAGATCGCCTGCCTTTTGGTGATAATGGCCTTGCCAATAGCCCGGAGCGGCCAGCATCGCGGCCTCCATCACATCGGCCAGGCGGGGTCCATGCGGACCCCCCAGATCTGCGCGGATCTGGTCCAGCGCATAAAGTGCCGCGCGCCAAGCGAAGGTCAGTGCGGGGCCAACCTTCTGAAAGGCAAAGCCAAGTTCGGCAAGGCGGGGAAACACGGCGGGATCTTGATAATCGGTTGAATGCGCCTCGAGGCAGACCGCCGGCCAATCTTGCAGCGCGCGCAACAGCTCTGGGTCGCGCGCAAGCGGTAAAGCATGCACCTTCTGGGGCGAGAATTCGACCCCCGGCTGCACCACAAGCCCGCCGATTTGATCCAAGGCAGCGCCGATGCCTGCCGACTCGAAAGCCAGCTTATGCGCGGCCAAGGTGGCCATTGCGGCTGCGGGCGTGGTGGCGGGGATATCGCCTGCCTCATCAGCGCGCGCGCCCCCCGGTGGGGGCACCTCGGTGCCAATCACAAACAACAGATCCGCAGGATTTGGTGCCGCACGCAGGGCCACGGCGGCCAAATCTGCACTGCGTGCGGCGGTTACGGCATCGGGCAGTTGTGCGGTTTCACCCGCACAGCCTTCAGAGCAATCCAGATGCAATTTGCCAAAGCCAGCCCGAGCATAATCGGCCACCAGATCGCGTGCTTTGTCCATTGCCGCCGCCGCGGGTAGGGCGCGCCAAGCCTGAGGCCCCAGATGGTCGCCACCAAACAGCAGGCTCTTTGGCTCGAACCCCGCCGCCTGCGCAATTGCCGTCACAAAGGCAATAAAATCTGGCGGGGTCATGCCTGTATAGCCGCCGTCTTGGTTGACTTGGTTCGAAGTGGCCTCGATCATCAAAGGCGCGCCCAAAGTCTGCGCGAGAGTCAACGATGCCTCCAGCACCGCAGGATGCGCCGAACAGATCGAGGGGATAGCAACAGCCTGCCCGCTGCGATTTTGCGCGATGATCCGGCGCAGAGGCTGGGTCATGGCTGCGCCTCGTGCCAAGCGGCATAGGCCGCCCCGCGTGCGCCAGAGGCATCGCCACCCTGTGCCAAACGCAGTGGCGGGATCGCAAAATCCTTCAGTGTCGCCGCGGCAAGCCGCTGGGCCAGATCATCGACAAGCCCCGGCGCATTCGAGAGGCCGCCGCCGATCACGATCACCGCAGGGTCAAGCGTAAAGCAGAGTGTGATCAGAAAATCGCAGGCCAGATCCAGCCAAATCGCCCAAGCCTGTTGCAGGCCCGCGTCGGTGTTGCGCCCCTCGATCACCTGCTCTGGGCTTAGGATGCGGCCCGTCACATGCGCCGCGATCCGCGCCAGCCCCGGGGCCGAGAGCAGCGTCTCGGTGCAGCCCTTTCGTCCGCAGCCACAGGGCAAAACCGGCAGGCCATGCGCGATCATCGGCCCCGCGGGCAGCGGGAAATGCCCAAACTCGCCACCCAATCCCGCAAAGGCCGGCATCACTTGCCCGCCTGTCACCACGCCGCCAGCAAGTCCGGTGCCAAAGATCAGCGCCAGCGCGGGATCACAGCCTTGGGCGGCGCCAAAGCGCGCCTCTGACAGCGCCAAAGCGCGGCAATCATTGACCCATACCACCTCGCGTCCGGCTGCGCGGGTGATATCGACAACAAACGGCTGCCCTGAGGCGGCAAGATTTGCCGTCAAGGCAAGGCCCGTGGCAGGGTTTATCAACCCCGCAGCCGAGACGCCCACCGCAACGCCAGCTCCGGCTTGTGCCTCGCACCAAGCCACCGCATCGGCCATAGCTGCGACCAAATCGCGATAGGATTTCGGTGTTGGCCATCTGGTGCGGGCGGTCAGCTGCCAAGCCGCGTCAAAGACCTGCGCCTCGATCTTGGTGCCGCCCAGATCAATCCCCGCCGCCATCAGCACGCCTCCACGGGATGCAGCCGTACATGCGCCACCACCCGCGTCAGCGTGCCCTTGCCCGCAAAAGGATCATCGACGTCAAACCCCATCGAATCTGACCATACCGCCGCCAAAACCTGCGCCAAGGCCACATAAAGCGGTGCCGCCCAAGGTTCGGGATAGGGCTGCGGCAACTGCGGCAGATGTAGCGGGCTATGAGGGAATTGCTGCGCAAGCTCGACTGCAAGATCGGCCTCATAGGCAAGCGTTTGCGCGGTGAAACTGCGAAAAAGCCAGATCTGGGTGCCTTGATCGACAAAGCTTTTTGGCCCATGCCGAAAGCCCAAGGCGCTGTCCCAGAGTGCGGGGGTTTGGCCTGCCGACAACTCCATCACTTTCAGCGCAGCCTCGCGTGCGGCAAAGGCCAGCGCGCCGCTGCCCAAAAACACCGCGCGATCTGGGCGGCGCAGGCCTGAAGCTTGGGCCGCATAAGCGGGCAGCAGGGCGGTAAGGTCTTTGGCCAAATCGGCCCAACGCTTGGGGCTTTGTTTGGGCGTAAGGGTCTGATCCAACAGCGAAAGCGCGGTCAAAAGCATGGTCGAAAAACTGGAGGTCATTGCAAAGCCTGCATCATGGCAAGCTTCGGGCAGGCAGATCACTTTGCAACCCGCACGCGCCGCAAGATGCGAGGCGGCATTGCAGGTAACGTTCAGCCTTGGCCAATCGGGCGCAAGCGCGTCCAGCGCGTCTAATAGCCCAATCGATTCTGCCGAATTGCCCGAGCGGCCAAAGGAAATCACCAGTCTTGGCTCGCCGCGCAAATAGGCATGCGGGCGCGCGACGATGTCTGTTGTGGCTATGGCGCAAAGGCGCGGGCCGGTTTGGCCTTGCAGACCTGCGGCAATGATCTCGCCGATATAGGCTGAACTGCCCGCACCGCAGAGCCAAATCTCGGGCACTTGCAGCGCCGCAATCCAGGCCCGCAAGGCTGCGACATCAAGTGTTTGCCCCCAGGCCTGCCAGATCGCGGGTTGCGCATGTATCTCGCGCCATGTGGCGGTTTGGGATAGGGGCATCATCGGGTTTGCGTCACTTTGGAAAGGGTGCTGGGCTGGTCGGGGTTCAGCCCTAGAGCAAGCGCTAAGTTGAGTGCAAGTGGATAGGTCAGGCAAAGCAAAGCCGCCGCTGCGGCCGCGGGCGTCAGGCCCTGCGCGCCCGCATCCGAAGGCCGCAGGCGAAACACTGTGCCCCCTGCGGCGCGAAAGCGGGCCTCGGCGGTATCAAGGCTGTCTTGCACATCGGGGGCTTCGGTATCCAAGATCAAGATCAGCAATGGGTTTGTGACCAATTGCATTGGCCCGTGCAACACCTCGCTGCTGGAATAGGCCTCGGCATGCAAAGCGCAGCACTCCTTCAGCTTCAGCGCCAATTCCTGCGCCGCGCCAAAGCCTGTATCGCGGCCAATCACATAGACATGGCGCGCGCTTAACAGAGCTGCCAAGACGGCCGAGGTTTGCGGCAGGCTGACACCTGCAAGCGCTTGGATCGCTGCTGCCGAAGCTGCCGCACGCGGGGCATAATCGGGGCGCAGCTGGCCCAGCAGTGCCATGCCCCCCCCGATCGCGCCGACCACGGATTTCGTGGCGGGCACCGCCAGCTCGGGGCCCGCATGAATGCGCAGCGTCGCTTCGGCAGCCTGTTCGACCGCGCTATCTGTGGCATTGACCAATGCCAAGACCCGCGCGCCCGCCGCCTTTGCTCCTTGCGCCGAGCGTAGCAGATCTTCCGAGGCGCCCGATTGGCTGATCACCAAAACCGCCGCCTCTTGCAGCCGAACCCCCTGCCCAAGCGAAAACACCGAAGGTGGAAGTGAGGTCATCGGTAAACCCAATTCACGCATGATCTCATAGCTTAGGATATTGGCCGCAGCATCCGAAGAGCCGCGCGCTACGGTATAGATCGCGCGCAGATCACCCAGATCGGGCAGGCGCAGCTGTTGTGCAACGGCCTTGGCAAAAACCGCTGGGGCTTGGGCGATTTCGGCGGCCATATGCGTCGTTAATTGTGGCGCGTGCGCAGTCATTTGCGCAAACCAAAGGCGTCAAGCTGCGCCCAAACCTCGGTCAGATCGACGACTTGCCCCGATTGGCGCGCCTCGTCCAGTGCAAGAGCGGCAATCCCCGCTTCCATCGCGTCAAGGATCGACACCGGCAAGCCTGCCGATTGGCCGCGCATAAAGCGGGCAATGTCACGGCACATCATCGCATCGGCGCCATAATGCGCGCCTTTGCCGGCTGCGCCGCTGGTGTAATCATGATCAGCAAGCCGCCTGCCATCGCGCGCGGTCACCTTCAAAAAGCCGCGCACAAAATCGCCCTCGGCCATGCCCTGCGCGCCCATGACGCAAAAGCGGCGATGCTCGTCTGGCGCGTTCAGATTGGTGTGAAAGGCAAGGCTGCTGCCGGTTTCATAGTGGAGAATTGCGGTTTGAAAATCGATAATATCGCCATCCGAATGGAAGGGATCATCCGTCGCGTTCCACACCGATTTCTTGACATGAAAAATCTCTGCCTCGGCATTCGAGGCGGGCGCATAGGCGGGCACAAAGCTTTTGCGCCCGCCAAAGGATGCAACCCGCAAAGGCCGTGATCCGGTGATCATGTTATAGATATCAAGATCATGGCAGCATTTTTCCAGCATAAAACCGCCGGTCAGATCGGTTTTTCGCCGCCAGTCGCGCATGAAAAAAGCGCCATGATAGGGCGCGATATGCTCATTGGCTTCAAGCGATACGATCTCGCCCAACTGCCCAGCTGCCAGTGCTGCGCGCAGATCGACCATATGTTGCGAATAGCGCAGCACCAAGCCCACCATGGCACGCCCAGCTCCGCCGTGTTTGGCCAAAAGCCGCGCCAGCTCGAGTGTCTGGGCAATCGAAATTACCACCGGCTTTTCGGTGAAGATCTGCACACCCGCCTCAAGACCAAGGCGGATTTGCTCGAGGTGAAACACATTGGGCGAGAAAACGCAGTAAAGGTCAGGCTTGGCCTCTGACAGCATCTTGGAGATGTCGTCATAACGCTCAATCGCCTCGCCGCCGCCCAGCATCTCTAGATGTGTCGGGTTCGGGTCGTAATAGCCCACCACTTTCGCCTCGGGCATCTCGGCCAAAAGCGTGCCGAGAACATGTCCGGCCCGCAGGCCCATTCCCGCTGTGACAATGCGCATGGCTTATTTCCTTTGTTCATCCGCCAAAGACGGGGCTTGCAGGCGTGGCATGACTGCGCCGTTTGCATCAAACACATGTGCGTCTTGCGGGGCAAAGCTGAGGCCAATGTCTTCGCCCTCATGCAGAAGGCTGTCGCCAGCCAGGGCGGCGCAGATCTTTGGCCCGCCCAGCATGACGCCATAAGCAATCGCCACTCCGCCCAGCCGCTCTAGAACCCGCAGTTTCATCGTAAGGCCTGCGCCCAAGGTCAGGTTTTCGGGGCGTATCCCCACCTCGACCGTGTCACCTATCTTGGCGTCGCCAAAAGCCACCGGCAGGGTTATCCGCGCACCAGCGGTGATATCAACCGTTAGCCCATCCGGCCCCGTGCCCACCACGGTTGCCGGCAAAAGGTTCATATTGGGCTGACCGATAAAGGTTGCGACAAAGCGCGTGGCGGGGTGATGATAAAGCTCCATCGGCGTGCCGAATTGTTCGATCCGCCCCTTGTTCAGGACCACGATGCGGTGGGCCATCGTCATCGCCTCGATCTGATCGTGGGTGACATAGATCATCGTCGCGTCCAGATCCCGTTGCAGCGCCGAAAGTTCGACCCGCATTTCGCCGCGCAGCGCCGCATCAAGGTTAGAGAGAGGCTCGTCAAACAAAAACACCCGCGGATTGCGCACAATGGATCGCCCAATCGCAACCCGCTGCCGCTGCCCTCCTGAAAGCTGCCCGGGCTTTAGGTGCAGCTTGTCATTCAATTGCAAAATATCTGCCGCACGCCCAACCTTTTGGCGCACCTCTTCTTCGGGCAGTCGGGCGACACGCAGCGGAAAGGCGATGTTTTCAAACACCGTCAAATGCGGATAAAGCGCATAGGATTGAAACACCATCGAGATGCCGCGATCCACAGGTGCCGCCCGTGAGACATCGACACCGTCAATCAAAATCCTGCCAGAACTGGCCTCTTCCAACCCCGCAATAATCCGCAACAGCGTAGATTTGCCACAGCCCGAGGGTCCAACAAAAACCACAAACTCACGGTCACGCACGGCTAAGTCGATGCCATGCAGCACCTTGGCCGTGCCAAAAGATTTGGTCAAATGGGAAAGTTCCAGCCGGGCCATGTCGAAAACCTATTGAGTCAGAGAAAAGAGGCGCGGTCGTCCCGCGCCTCTGCCGTGGTTTACGCGCCTAGCGCACGGCGGCCAGTTCTTGGCCTGCGATTGTCACCAATTCATCGACCGAGCCTTCGCCCAACAGGATGCCTTGAACCATATTGGTAAAGACCGCTTGCAGAGATTTGAAATCTTCAACCATTGGCTCTGGGCCGCCTGTCGAGATGCCGGCGACAAAGACCGGCCATGGATCTTGGGTGTAGTAGACCTCACTCATGCCCGCTTTTTGGTAATCCAAGATCGGGGTCAGGCCCCAAGTGCTGTCCAGATCATATTGCGCCTCGCCCGAGGTCAGCGCCTTGGCCAGTTTGACCGCCAGATCTTCGTGGCCGGTGCCTTTGAACACAGCAATCGAATCCGTGATCAGAATCGTGCCGGAATCCCCCGATGGGCCGTGTGGAATAGGTACGATCATCTGACTTGGCACTTTTTCGGCATGCTGCCCTTTGCCCCATGGGCCGGTCACATACATCGCAATCTGGCCGTCGTTGAACAGATCCTTCATCTGGTCACGCTCCCATTCGATGGGGCCAGATTGCATATAGGGCAAAAGATCTGCGTAAAGCTGCAAGGTCTCGCGGGTGTTTTTGCTGTCAAGCGCGGGCTTGCCTTCGGCGTCAAACACAAGTCCGTCGTTGGAATACAGGAAATCAAGGAACATATGCATCGTGTTGTCAAAATCCTTGCCCGCAATGCCGATGCCTGCTGCATCGGTGTTGTCGGTCACGGTTTTCGCCAAGGCCACCAGATCGGCATAGGTCTCGGGCGCTTTGCAGGCTGCACCTGCGGCCTCGACGACCGCGCAGTTGATATAAAGCGCCTTGGTCGAGAAGGCATGCGGGATGCCCCAGTATTGGCCGCCTGAAGACACCGTAGACAGCACGCCGGGTTGGAACTTGGCCTGTTCTTCGGGGGTAAAGCTGACCGGAACGATCAGGTCGTTCTTGGCCAATTGCCGCAGGGTCCGCGAGCCCATATAGGCCAGCGACGGCGGATCGCCGGCGGCTGCCAGTTGCATGGATTTATCTTGGCAGGTGCCCCATTCCACCGCCTCCATATTCACCGTAACCCCCGGATTTTCGCCGATAAAGGTGTCGATCACTTTTTGGTCGGCAGGGCGCACTTCGCCGCCGCACATGATGAAATGCAACTCTTCGGCTTGGGCGGAAAGGGCCGAGCCTGCCAACAGCGCTGCGGCGACGGAAAGTGTTTTTATAGATGTCATTCTAGTCTCCCTTGGTTGGATGTCTGATGGTCACTCTTTCACCGCGCCCGCTGTCAGACCAGCGACGAGGTATTTCTGAAGGAACAAGAAAAACAGCAGCACCGGCAGCACGCCGGTCAAGGCTGCGGCCATCATCTCGTTCCAAGTGGTGTCTTGATAACCGACGAATTCAAACAGACCCGCCGGCAGCGGCTGGAATTCGCGTTTGTTGTTAAAGGTGATGGCGAACAAAAATTGCTGGGCATAGGCACCGATAAAAACCGAGGTCGCCACCACAATCAGCCCCGGCGTTGCCAGCGGAATAACCACGCGGCGCAGGGTATAAAGCCGCGATGCGCCATCCACATAGGCGGCCTCTTCCAATTCGCGCGGGATCTTTTCTAGATACGAGCGCAGCAACCAAATTCCCGTCGGGATCAAAAACGCCACCCCCGGAATGATCATCGCCCAATAGGTGTTTAAAAGCCCAAGCGTGCGCAAAACCCGATACAGCGGGATCAAAAGCACCGCGCCGGTGAACATATTAACCGCCAAGAAACCGCCCAAGGACAGGGCTTTGAATGGAAACTCCAGTCGCGCATAGGCATAAGCGCCCGGCACCACCACAATCATCGTGGCCAAGGTCACCGCCAGAGCAATAAACACCGAGTTAAAAATATAGCGCCCCAAAAGCGGTACGGTCACCCACATATCGCGGTAAGCCTGCAAAGAGAAATCCTTGGACCACCAGGAAAACTCGGCCGTCATCAAATGCGACATGGGGCGCAAACTGACGCGCAGCATTTCAATAAAGGGCATCAAGATAAACAACAAAAACAAAAAGGTGGCGATATAAAGCCCGATTTTTTGCCAGATATTCAGACGGTCAATCAGCATCTTATTTCGCCCCATAATAGCGGTTCACACGGTTTAAAAAGTAAAGATAGGCCAATGAAAACAGGGCCAGCAGCGTCACAATCACCACGGCCCGCGCCGCCCCTTCGCCAAAGCGCTGACTGGAAATCGCGACCTTATAGGTGTCGATAATCAAGGTTGTGGTCGCCCCGCGAGGACCTCCCTCGGTTAAAATCCAGATAATCTCGAAACTGTTGAACGTCCAAATCGCCGACAGCAGCGCCATCGAGACAATAACGGGCATGATTTGCGGAATTGTGATGCGGCGAAACCGATACCAGCGCCCCGCGCCATCGACCCAAGCCGCCTCATAAAGATCGCGGGATACGCCTTGCATTGCCGCTAGCAGAAACAGCGTCACCATTGGCGTGCCGACCCAAACATCCGTCACCACCGCCGAATAAAACGCCGAGGTTTTACTGGCCAAAAGTGCAACACGATCCTGTACAAGGCCAAACTCTTGCAGCAGACCCGAGATCAAACCGAAATAGCCGTTATACATCCATTTCCAGCCAATCACGCCAATCGCTACAGGAATGACCCAAGGCGGCATGACCAAAATTCGGAACAGCGCTTTGCCCGGAATCGCCGCATTTAAAAGCGTCGCCCCGATCAGCCCCATAATTAATTTCAGGCTGACCGATAAAAACATCCAATAAAATGTCCGCGCCACCGTGTCATAGAATTTCGGGCTGGCCATCAGCGCGGCGTAATTAGCGAGCCCGACATAAGACTCGCCGCCCAAAGTGGCATCGGTAAACGACAAACGGATGGTTTCTGCCAAGGGCCATGCGACGATCACCCCGATGAACAAAAGTGCAGGCGAGATCAGCATCCAGGCAAAGGCCGCTTCAGACAATCCAGAGCGCGCCATAATCGGCGCGGTGCGGCCAGAATCCTGCATGCAGTGACGCCCTCCTGAAATCAGCGAATCGTCTAGATAAATTATGATACCAAAAATTAATTTAAATGCTGCCAATATAATACCAAATGCCAAAAAATCTGCTAAGTGGTGCATATTTCTGTGGTTTTTTCCTGAAAAATATTCATCTAGACGAAATTACACGATATTGGTAATGTCAAAATAATACCAATTAGGGGGCGAAAATGCAGGATGATTTGGCACTGTTTCGCCCCGCGGCCTGGTTGCAGAGCGGGCAAGGCCCCAGATATGAACAATTGTACCGCCATCTGCTGGCGGCAATCACCTCGGGTCAACTGGCCAGTCAGTCGCAACTGCCGCCCGAACGCGATCTGGCCGAGTTGGCCGAGGTAAGTCGTGTGACGATCCGCAAAGCCGTGGCGCAATTGGTGGAAGACGGCGTGTTAGAGCAGCGGCGCGGTGCAGGCAGCTTTGTGCGCTCACCGCCGTCGAAAATGGAGCATTCCTTATCGGCGCTGATGTCCTTTACCGAGTATATGCGCCAGCGTGGCAAGGCCTCGACCAGCCGTATTCTTCAGCGTGGCATGTTCTCGCCCACGCCCGACGAGCAGATGGCGCTGGGCCTGCCCGGAGCCGAGATGTTGGCGCGAGTCGAGCGTTTGCGCTTTGCCGATGATGTGCCGATGGCACTGGAGCGATCGTCTTTGCCGCGCGATATTTTGCCCGATCCTAATCTGGTCGATGTCTCGCTTTATGATGTGCTGCGCACCCGTGGCGTCGCCCCAACACGGGCGGTGCAGCGGATTACGGCGATCAATGCCACGGGCGAAGATGCGCGGCGGATGAATCTGGCCGAAGGAGCGGCCGTGCTGCGAATTGACCGCACAGCCTATTTGCCAAACGGGCGGCCAATCGAGTTTACCCGTGGGCTTTATCGCTCGGATATCTATGATTTCATTGCAGAATTGCGATTGGATGCCGGATGATGCTTCGATTTTCCGCCCGGATCGAGGGCGCAGAGATTATTTGCGAAATTGGCAGTGATACCGCGCTGACTGCGCCTGTGTTTTGCTTTTCGCTGATGGCCGCACCGCGCGTCGTCTCGGGTGGGGTGATGCAGCGCCGGCTTGCGGGCTATGGCGAGGTGATTTTGCCCGATATCGCTGCGGGGCAGAGCCATCGGCTTGTGCTGGCCTATGAGTCGCCCGACTATCGCCCAAAGAACCGCGCTTGGCTGCCGCTGGGGGCCTATCTTCGAGTGGGCAAAATCGTTCACGCCTTGCCAGAGGGTTTTGCGCTGGGGGTGCGGCTGGGCTTGGCGGCGCAAGACCGCGCGCCATCCCCCGAAGCCTTGCCGCCCGATGTCTTGCCGCTGCTGCCGCCGCCGCAAAGCTGGCAGGCGACGGGTGGGAACTTGGCCTTTGCCACGCTGCGGCCTGATCCTGCCTTTGCAGGGGTTGCAGCCCTTGCGCAGCGGGCAGGGCTTGCGGCCTTTACCGCCGCTGAGGGGCTCGAGGTGCGCCCAGAGATCACCACCGATTTGGCCCCGGAAGCCTATCGTATTGGCATCACCGCGACTGGCATTTCGATTGTGGCAGGCAGTCTTGCGGGCGCGCATTATGCGGCGATCACCCTGCTAAGTTTGCGCGAAACTTGTGGCGGTCGGCTGCCCTGTGGCATCATCAGCGACACGCCCCGTTTTGTCTGGCGCGGACAACATCTTGACTGCGCGCGGCATTTTTTCAGCCTAGATAGCATCATGCGTCTTTTGGATGTGATGGCACTGCTGAAGCTGAATCGTTTTCACTGGCATTTCGCTGATGATGAGGCGTTTCGGCTTGAGTTGGACTATGCCCCCGAACTGGCCCGCAAAACTGCTTGGCGCGGCGAGGGGCAGATGATGCCTGCGGTTTTTGGTGGCGGGATTTTGGCAGGCGGCAGCTACAGCCGAGCCGATGTCGCCCGCGTGCTGGCCCATGCTGCCTCGTTGCATATTGAAGTCATGCCCGAGATTGAGAGTCCGGCGCATTCGCATGCGCTGATCAAGGCGATTTCGGGTCTGCGCGATCCAGGCGATAATGGCGAAGAGATCTCGGTGCAGGGCTATCTTGATAATGTGGTGAACCCCGCGATGCCTGAAACATGGCAAGTTTTGTCCGCCATTATCGAGGAGGTCGCCAGCCTGTTTCCGATGCAGCTGCTGCATTTGGGCTGCGATGAGGCCCCGTCTGGCGTCTGGTCGGGCAGCCCTGCGGTTCAAGCGCTTATGGCGCAAGAGGACTTGCAGACTTGGGGCGACGTTCAAGGCTGGATGATGGCGCGATTGGCGGCACATCTGGCAGCCAAAGGCATTCGCGCAGCGGCTTGGGAAGAGGCCGCCAAGGGCAAGAATGGCGGCATTGGTCATGGTGCGATTTTGTTCAGCTGGACAGGGCAGGGTGCAGGTCTCGCCGCCGCCCATGCCGGCTATGATGTGGTGATGTGCCCTGCTGCGCACACCTATTTCGATTTGGCTCATAGCTCTGATCCCGAGGATTGGGGCGCGACGTGGGCGGGGATTTTGCCTTTGGACAAGACGCTGTTATGGGATCCTGTGCCAGCCGAAAGTCAGGATATTGCCGCGCGTATCTTGGGCGTTCAGGGTTGTTTTTGGGGTGAATTCACCACCCAAGACGCTCAGGCCGAGGCGATGATCGCCCCCCGCATTTTCGGCCTTGCCTGCAAGGCCTGGGAGCCGCAAGCCACCACCTCGCCGGCGCGTTTGCGCGCGCTGATCCCTTTTTATGCCCCGATCTTTGACGCAATGGGCTGGGTCTTGGCCCCGATCTAGCGCGGCACTGGCCTTGAAGCCGCCGGTTGAAAGGGCAGTAAAATGCTTGCTGTTTCATGTTTGAATTGAATGCATGGTACAGCGCCCTCCTGTCTTAAATTCCTGTTAGGCGCTTTGCCAGACACTGGCCTTGTCGTGTTTCGGAGGTCGGGATGTCTGTGAACCAAGCTGTCGCCATTGCCGTATTGGCGGGCCAGTCAAACGTGCTGCAAACCGGCCCAAGCAGCGGAGGCATGCAGGCCGCAGCGGCGCTTGGGCAACGATCGGATCGGCGGCGGCGATGCCTTGGTCGTGACCAAGAAACCTGGCAAGGGTTAGCCCCGCGGCTCAGGCTTTTGTTTTAGTGAGTTTTACGCATGGCCAACCCCTATCTTTCTGCACCGTTACAGGCCTTTTGGCGCCATGGCGTGGCGGCATCTAAGGGGGAAGATTTCTCCCATCTTTTCACGCCAAAGTTCTCGATCGACCAAAACGATGTCATCGCAACCGCGGGAAGCTGTTTTGCCCAACATATCAGCCGCGCGCTGATCGCTGCCGGCTGTCGGATGCTTGACGCAGAGCCTGCCCCCCGCCAGCTGCCGCCCGATACGGCCAAAGCCTTTGGCTATGGGCTTTATTCGGGGCGCTATGGCAATATCTATACCGCGCGCCAGATGCGAGAGCTGTTGGAAGAGATTTTCTGCACGCCCGCGCCGCCAGTGCTGTGCTGGCCGCTTGGTGCGGGCTGGGTGGATGCGCTGCGCCCCAGGCTTGAACCCGAGGGACTGGCCAGCCAGCTGGAGGTAGCGGTTCAGCGTAAAGAGCATCTTGCCGCCCTAAAAGCCCGACTGCCAGAGTGCAGCCTGTTCGTGTTTACCCTTGGCATGACAGAGGCTTGGCAAGATCTGGCCAGTGGCCGTACCTTGCCAGTCTGCCCTGGCGTCATTGCCGGCAGTTTTTCTGATCTGACCACGCGTTTTGTGACTTTCCGCTATCCAGAGGTGATGGAGGATCTGACCCGCCTGCGTAACCTGTTGCATCGGTTCAATCCTCAGATGCGGCTTTTGCTGACAGTCTCGCCGGTGCCGCTGGCCGCAACAGCTTCGGGCCGCCATGTGCTGGCCGCCAGCACCCGCTCTAAGGCCACCTTGCGCGCCGCCGCAGAAGATTTTGCCGATGCGCACGCCGATGTTGATTACTTTCCCTCTTTCGAGATTGTCACCTCTCCGGCCGCACGCAGCCCGCGGTTTGAACAAAACCTGCGACATGTGCGTGCCGAGACGGTGGATGCCATAATGGCGCTTTTTATGCAGGCCTATGGTCTTGCGCCGGTGATGCCTAAAGATCTTGCTCTTGCCGCTGCGCCCACGCCTGCGCAAAGCGACGACGCAGATGACCGCCTGATATGTGAAGAGGCGCTGCTCGACGCCTTTGCGCCACCTTGACCTTTTTCAATCCGCCAGTTCCAGCCACCCCGCTTGCGCGTCCGCTTTTGGGTCTCGCCTTGGGCAATTCGCATGTGGCCGCCCTCCGCCTTGCTTATACCCAAACACAAGATCGTCCGCCGGGGCTTGTGCTGGAGTTTCTGGCCTCGGGTCAGGCGGGGCTGGCAGAGATCGCTCTTGATCGGGGGGATCTTATTGCCACCTCGCCCCGCACCGCTGCAGATTTCCTGCGCTTTGGGGCGCGGGCGCGCATCCCTCTGGCCGAGTACGATTTTTTCCTGATCGTTGGCCTTGGTTTTAACGTTTACGGCCTTGAACCGCTTTATCGTGAATATCGCTGCCCCGGGCTAAATGGCTGGCAAAGCGCCCATCCAAAACGCAGCCTCGTCTCAGAGGCCGCGATGAGACAGATGATTGCGGCGCCTTTGCGCAGCTGCCTTTCGGGACGGGTCGCGGCCTTGTTGCGCCAAGGCTCGGACAAGCCGATCTTTCAGCAGGCGCAGCCCCGCCCTGCCGAGACATTGCTGTTGCAAAAGCACTATCCAAGCCTGCGTCGCGCCGTAGCGCGTGGCGATGCACAAGCTCTTAGCGCCCTGTTTGAGCAGGCCGCCGCATTGGCCTGTCTGGATCACTACCTGCCACAACCGCCTGAAACACGGCACAAAGGTTTGCTGACCGCGGTGGCCTATACCGAAAATGCCCCGCGCCTGACGGCTGATCCTGCAAGGCTGCAACGCCAAGCCGCAAATGATTTTTTGCATGCAAACGGCGTTTATGGCGCGCGGATGCTGCATCATCTGGGACAGGCTTTGGCCGTGCAGCCGCGCTAAACCGATGCTTTTGCTGGGCGGGCAGAGATTTTTGCGGCGTTAATCATCGATTCAGCTCTCTTGGGATAGGCTGTCCGAACCTGCGCGCAGTGGAGTTGCTGATGACCCTAAAGACCCTAGAGACCACGGATATTGAAACGGCCAACCGGCTAATGCTGTTGACCAGCATGGTGATGCGTGTGCGTGCAAGCGACGGCATGGTGCTGATGGCCAATGCGGCGGCTGATCGGCTGGTGGGCGGTGGCAATGTCCCCGTGGTGGGCTGCAAACTGCCAGAGCTTGTGCGCGAGGGTGACTATCTGCTCGACTGCCTCGGCGCGGCGGTGCAGGCCAGCGATCCAGTTGAATTTCATGTCCATCTTGCCGAGGAAGATGCGGTCGTCACGTTCCACGGTTTCTTGCGTGATGCGCAAGAGGACGTGCCAACGCTGGTGCTGAATGGCCGTCTGGTGCCCAAAGATGCTGACCTTGTCAGCAAGATGCAAGCGATCGAGCGGGTTCAGGCGGTGATCGAATTTGACACCGAGGGCAATATCCTGCGGGTCAATGATAATTTCCTTACCCTGATGGGATATGAAGAGGTCGGGCTTAAAGGCCGCCACCACAGCCTCTTTTGTCGCAAGGCCTATGTGGCCTCCAGCGATTATGCCGAGATGTGGCGCAGGCTTGCTGGTGGCGAGATTGTGGATGGCGAGTTCGAGCGGATCACCTCTGCCGGGGCGTCGGTCTGGATTAGGGCCAGCTATAATCCGATATTTGGCCCCGATGGCCGCGTGGCCCGCGTGGCCAAATTTGCAATGGATGTGACGGCGGCCAAGACCATCTCGGCCGAAAATGCCGGCCGGCTGAATGCCTTTGGCAAGGCTATGGCGATGATCGAATTCGATCTTGACGGTAATATTATCGAAGCAAATCAGAAGTTTCTTGCACTGATGGGCTACAGCAAGGAAGAGTTGATGGGCCAGCACCACCGCATCTTCTGCGACCCAGACTATGTCCGCAGCGCAGCTTATAAGCAGTTTTGGCAAAAGCTATCCGGCGGTGCCTTCGACATGGGTGAGTACAAACGCTTTGCCAAAGAAGGGCGTCCGGTTTGGTTGCAGGCCAGCTATAACCCGATTGCGGGTCCGGATGGCGAAATTGCGCGCGTGGTCAAAGTTGCGATGGATGTCACCGAGCAGCGCTTGACGATGTCGGATCTTCAGAGCCGCGTTTCGGTGCTGTCGCGCACGGAAATGATGCTGGAAATGGATGAACGCGGCTCGATCCTTTCGGCCAATGATCTGTTTTTGACCCAAACCGGCTACCAAATCGAAGATCTGCGCGGCAAGGCAGAAGCGATGTTTTGGCATGTTGACGCTGCTGAATCTAATGACTTTCGCCTGCATTGGCAGCGCCTAAAAAAGGGGGAGCCGCAATCGGGTGAATTCCGCCGCTATGGCCGTGGCGGCCAAAGTTTCTTTGTGAACGGAACCTACAGCCCGATTTACGATCTGGATGGCAATGTGCGCCGCGTGCTGCTTCACGGTCAGGATGTTACGACAGACCGGCTGCGCAACGCTGATTTTGAAGGCACGCTGCGGGCCTGCGACCGCTCGCTCGCTATCGTCGAATTTGACTTGCAGGGCAATGTCTTGACCGCAAATGCCAATTTCCTTGCCTTGATGGGGTATACGTCGGATCAAGTGCAGGGCCAGCATCACCGCATTTTTTGCCCCAAGGACCATGCCGCCTCGGAAGCCTATCGAGATTTTTGGGAAAAACTCTCGCGCGGGGAATATGACGCAGCCGAATATTGCCGCGTGACCCAGGATGGCCGCGAGGTTTTCATTCGTGCCACCTATAACCCGATCTTCGATCTTGACGGTCGCCCGACCAAGATCATTAAATTTGCCACCGATGTCACCGCTGAACGTCTGGCCACGGCGCAATTCGAAAGCAAATTCGACGCAATTGATCGCAGTCAGGCCATTATCGAGTTTGATCTTGAAGGTAAGGTGAAGTCAGCAAACGAGAATTTCCTGCGCCTGACAGGATATTCCCTGCGCGAGATCATCGGCCAACATCATGCGATCTTTTGCACCGCGGATCACATCAAATCGCAGGCCTATCGCGATTTCTGGGTCGGTCTTCGCAAGGGCGAAGCGCAACATGGCCGCTTTCACCGCATTGGCAAATTCGATTGTGATCTGTGGATTCAGGCCAGCTATTCGCCTTTGCTCGACTTTCACGGCAAGCCCGTCGGCGTGATCAAATACGCCCATGACATCACTGCCCAGGTCGCATTAGAGGGGACGATTCGCAATAAGGCGGCGCTGATGTCCAAGGTGGTCGATCGGCTTTCAAATTCGATCCATCAGATCAATGCCTCGACGGCACAAAGCCTCAGTCACTCTGGCGAAACCCGTACCAATGCCTCGCAGGGGTTTGAGGCACTGAATAACGCTATCGGTTCGATCGAGCTGATCTCGGCCTCATCCAGTGAAATATCAAACATTATCAAAGTTATCACAGAAATCGCAAATCAGACCAACCTCTTGGCCTTCAATGCCGCGATCGAGGCGGCGCGGGCTGGCGAATACGGTGTCGGCTTTTCCGTCGTTGCGGATGAGGTGCGCAAACTGGCCGAGCGTAGTTCGACCGCAGCCCTTGAAATCGGCAAGTTGATCGAGGAAAGCACGGCGCGCGTGGGCTTGGGCACGGAACGCTCTTACGCGGCGCGGACGGCCTTTGAACGCATCGTGCAAAGTGTTGGTGAAACCGCAACCTCGATTGATCGCATCTCAGAGTCTGCGGCCGAGCAGGAAACGGTCTCGCGCGAGGTGGTTGGCCTGATTTCCGAACTGGCTTCGGTTACGCAGGCGGCCTGAGATGCAGGGAGACAGCGACGCGCTTGGGCTGACAGCGATGCAGGTCGCGGGCCGGGCGCCTGCGGTCACCGCGACTGCGCATGCGCCAACCGTCTATCCCGCAACGGCTTTGATCGCGATGGGCGGCGTAACCCTTGGCATTCCGGTTGCGAATTTGCGCGAGGTTATGGTGCATCCGCCCGGCCTGCAACCTTTGCCCGCTGGCGGCCCCTTCGCCATGGGCTGCGTTGCCCTGCGCGGGCAGGTCATCCCCGTGCTGGATCTTTCGGCCGCCCTTAACCTGCCACCCTCACGCGAGGGGTGCAATATCATTGCGATTCTGCGTTGGGAAAGCCGTGTCGTTGGTTTGCGCGCACAAGCGGTCCGGCGCATCGTCCAGTCCAGTGAAGTGCTGGTTCAAGAGATGACGCCGGCCGGGTCCGAGATGGCACGGCTTGTGCTGCCGCGTGTTGCCTTGGTCGGCCTGGAGGTTGTCAGCCTGCTTGACGCCAGCGCGCTGCTCACCGCCGCCGAGGTGCCGCATACGGCCGAACAGCCGACGCGGTCGCGCCATTTGGATCGCTCGAGCCAGTTTCTGCTCTGCGAAATCGGCGGGTGGCGCTACTGCGTTTCGGTGCGCAACATCGAGGCGACCTTGGCCGAGACCGCCGTCGACAGCAGCGTTTTGGCTCAAGGCTCTTGCGAGGGCGCGATCGAGCGGCATGGGCTCAAGATGGCCTTAATGAACCCGCAGATCTTTACCGGATTTGTCAAAGGCGGCGCGCGGCCCGCGCACTCTGGCGGCATCGTCCTTAAGCTGGAGCCGGGCCGTGGCCTGACCCTGCGCGCCGACCGTATCACCGATATTCTGCACCTTCAGCGCAGTCAGATCACCGCTATTCCACCAACGGTCTGTGACCGCCCCGATCTGTTTCAGGGGGTGGTGTTTGATGCAAAGGGTCTTCCGTGCTATGTTCTTGATATCGATAGGCTTACCGCCGACCCGGAGGCGCAGGCTTTGGCGAGAATCGCCCATCGCAAAGACGAAGGCAATCGCGCAGACAGCAGCACAAGCGGCGCGGCAAAAGGGGTTCCGGGAACGGCAATCTTTGTGCGCGCCGGTGGTCTGCGGGCCTTAGCGATTGAGGATGTGGTGGAAATTTTGCAGCTGCCAGCTGCCTTTTGTAAGACCAAGCCCCGATACGATGGCTTTATTGACAGTCTGTTTTATCGCGACTCGCTTTTGGCGGTGTTCTGCATGTCTTGGCTGGCAGGCGAGCGTGACCCGCAGCCAGGCCAACGTCCGGGGATTGTTGTGGTCAGAAAGGCGGGCGAGCGGATCGGCCTGCTTGTTGAGGACATCGTTGGTATCGAGCGTGTTCACTTCATTGACGATGTTCCAGAGTTTTCAGGCGGCCCCGCGACGCGTCTGGCGATGCGGCAGAGCCACACCTCCGCTCGGTTTGTGGCGCTTTGGCCCGTGCAGCCTGCGGTCAAAAAGGAGAGAAACATCCACCAAATGCCCGCAGCTGCGGCAGATCATCAGGGCATTTTGTCCTAGGTTACGCGACGCTGCCGCTTGGTCAGACGCTGATGCCAAACACCCAACCGACACCGGCCGTAATCGCCATGGCCGCTGCACCCCAGAACAAAACTCGCGCTGTCGCGGGCAATTTTGGCGCGCCCCCAACATGTGCCCCAAGCGCGCCCAGACCTGCAAGGCAGATCAGAGTTGAAACGACCACCGTTGGGATAATGGCATTGCTTGGCGCCAAGACGGCGGCGGCAAGCGGCAGAGCCGCGGCGATGGTGAAGGTCAGCCCCGAAGCAAGCGCGGCCTGCATCGGGTTGGCGGCATGGACCTCGGACAGGCCCAATTCATCGCGCACATGGGCGCCCAAAGCGTCTTTTTCCGTCAGCTCCCGCGCAACCAGCGCCGCTGTCGCCGTCGACAAGCCGCGCTTTTCATAGATCGAGGCCAGTTCGGCCTCTTCTGCGGCTGGCGTATCGATCAGCGCTTGTTTTTCGCGCGCAATATCGGCGCGTTCGGTGTCAGATTGTGAGCTGACCGAGACGTATTCGCCCGCCGCCATCGACATAGCCCCCGCAGCCAGCCCCGCAGCCCCAGCCACCAAAATCGCCGCAGGGCTTGGGTCTGCCGCCGCAACGCCCACAATCAAAGAAGACACCGAGACGATGCCATCATTCGCGCCCAAAACCGCCGCACGCAGCCAGCCGGTTCGATTGACGAAATGCACTTCCTCATGCGCTGATTGAAACGGCTGAGACATCGGAAACTCCTGTGGTCGAAAGGCGGCCGCCTGAAAACCGCGTGCTTGCGCCAAAATAGGGCAATTCCACTGGGCTAGGCACTTCTGCGCGCGAAGGCAAGCCCCGCCCAGCCCGCAGTTTTTGGCTCTAGGCCTATGCCGCGTGAACCGCTCACGCCGGTTTAGGGGCTTTCACAAGCCTATCAGACCCTGTATGCATGCCAATCTTTGCAGGTTTGGACAGATCATGGCGCAAAATGCCACTATTTATAAAGTCGAGCTTTCGGTCTCTGACATGGATCGTCACTATTACGAGACCCATAAGCTGACCGTTGCCAAGCATCCCTCCGAGACCGACGAGCGGCTCATGCTGCGCCTTGTCGCATTCGCGCTTAATGCCCATGAAAATCTGGAAATGACCAAGGGGCTGTCAACCGATGACGAGCCGGATATTTGGCAAAAAAGCCTAAGCGGCGAGTTGGATGTCTGGGTGGCCTTGGGTCTGCCAAGCGAGAAGGTGATGCGGCAATCCTGTAATAAGGCCAGCAAGGTCTTTATTTACCCCTATGGCGGCCGGACGGCGGAAATCTGGTGGGATAAGGTCAAAAACAGCACCACTCGATTTGACAATCTTCAGGTGGCAAGTTTTTCCGAGCAAGACACCAGCGCTTTGGCGAAACTGGCCAGTCGCGCGATGCGACTTCAGGTGAATATTCAGGACGGCGAAGTGATGGTCAGTTTGGGTGAGAGCATCGTCTATGTGACCCTGCAAAGCTGGAAGACGGCGGCCTAAGCCTCGCGCTCTAACCAGTCGCGAAAATCTGCCACCACGTTGGCCTCGCAAAAAACCAGATGGGCTGGCGTAGGATAGGCCCCGTCATGCACCTCGCGGGCAAAATCTGCCATTGCAGCGATGCGCATCTGTTGCAAGCGCGCATATTCCGCGGCGAAATCTGCGTAGCGCTTGGCATGACGCGGAACATGGCCCAAGTTTTGGCCTAAAACATCGTCTGAAAACAGATATTGCGCATGTCCAGCCGAGCCCGCCCCCATCGAAATAAGGAAAAGTCCGGTCTTTTCTGCAATGGCAGCGGTGATCTCTGACGGCACCACCTCAATTTCAACCGCAAAAGCGCCGGCATCGGCAAGCGCTTTGCACTGCTGGTAGACCAACTTTGCACTGTCGAGCGTTTTGCCGACCGCTTTGAAGCCGCCCGTCCAGGTGGCCTTGGAGGGGATCAGACCGACATGGCCGCAGACCGGGATCCCGTGATCAGCCAAAGCTCGCACGGTTTGCAAACTGCCCGAGCAGTAAACGCCATCCGCGCCATGCTTGAAAAGCGGAAAGGCCCACTTCAAGAAATCCGCAGTGTCGCCAATTTCGTAAAAATTATCACCTGGAAACGCAAATGCCGTGGGGGCCGCGTCGCGGAACTGGCGGTCAAAGATCATCGCTGCTGGTACCGAGAGCAGTTCGATGCCCGCGGCCTCTGCCGCCTCTGCTTCGGCCAAAGTTTCGACCCGCAGCATGGCAAACTGATGCTTGCCGCGTTGGTCAAGCAGATCTTTTACTGTCAAACGCTGTGCCATTATGCCACCTGAATCAAGACGCGGCCGCCTGCAACCTTGACGGGGAAGGTTTTCAGGTTGATGCAGACCGGTGAGCGTTTCGCCTCGCCCGTGCGATAGTCGAACTGGCCGTTGTGTTTGGGGCATTCGATCAAATGCTCCATCACCAGCCCATCGGCAAGATGCACGTTTTCATGGGTGCAAAGCCCTGATGTGCAATAGAAATCGCCCTCGGGGGCGTGATAGATCGCATAGGTAGCCCCCGCATGATCAAAGCGGATCAGGTCTTCTTGGTCGATGTCATCAGTGGCGCAGGCGTCAATCCAGTTGGTCATTTTTGGCTCCTATTCGGCAGCGCCCAGGGCGCTTTTGTGGAAATCTTCGCGATAAGGCATGGCACTGGTGGGCAGATCGCGGCGCAGAAAATACTCTTCATTGTGCAATTGCCGCCGCAGCGCGGGCCACATCTCGGCATAAGCCGCAAAGATCGAGCGACTTGGCGCGGGCAGATCGTGTTTGATCAGCGCATGCAGTGCGGGCAGCGCGTGATAGGGCACCATCGGAAACATGTGGTGTTCGATATGGTAGTTCATGTTCCAATAGATAAATCGCGAGATCGGGTTCATATAGACGGTGCGCGAATTCAGCCGATGATCGGTGACGTTATCGGCCAAACCGCCATGCTGCAAAAGCCCGGTCATCACATGATGCCAAGCGCCATAAAGCCGTGGCAGGCCGATCACCATAAAGGGTAAAATGCTGTGCAAGATCAGCGCAAGCACAAGGGTGGCGGCATAGATCAGCGTCCAGATACGCGCCACAAAGATGACTTTCGCAGCCTCGCTTGCCGGAATATAGCTTGCTTCTTCGGCGCCGAGCCGCCCCGCCGCGTTCAGCAGCATCCGCGACCAGCCCGCATAGGCATCAAACAACCCAAAGAAGTTGCCGATCAGTTTGAACAGCACAGGTGGGCGCATGATCGCCACCTCGGGGTCGCGCCCGACGATATAGGTGTCGGTATGGTGGCGCGCGTGGCTCCAGCGCCAACTGACCGGATTGCGCACAATCATAAAGCAAGCAATCTGATAGACCACTGCGTTCATCCAAGCGGTTTTGAACGCCGTGCCATGCGAGGTTTCATGCCAGCGGCTGTCCGAGGCCGAGCCGTAGAGCACGCCATAAGCCAGCCAAAATGGCAGTGACCAGGCGCTGGGCCAAAGCAAAACGCCCGCTGTCGCAAAGCTGATCATAAGGGCGTAAAGCAAAGCCGTGTCGCGCAGGGCTGGTCCGTCAGAGCGTTGCATCAGCTGCTTCATCACTTTGCGCGGCACCTCGCTGTGATACCACTCGGCCGCCGCAAGCCCTGTTTCCACCGCCCGCACGCCATCCGGCCCAAGCAGATTGTAATCGCGTTTCGCCATTTGGTGTTCTCGCTGCTGTCAAAAGTCTAAAGACAATAGAACGTAAATTCCAAAATCCGGCAACGCGGAGCTTGTAGTTTTTCGTCAAATATCATCATGCTTCGGCAAAAGCTGAGAGGGTTTGACGATGAAGCGCATGGGCATGGTGGATTTGGCCGCGGCCGCGGGGGTTTCAGTGGCGACGGTGGATCGGGTTCTGAATGGCCGAGAGGCGGTGCGCGACGACACGCGGGTGCGTGTGGCCGAGGCCGCGCAACGCATTGGCCATCCAGCCGCAAGACGGTTGTTGCCGCAGGCCGCAGATCTGCCAAGGTGTCGGATCGGGGTGCTTTTGCACAAGCAGGGGCAGGATTTCTATAAGGCTTTTGCCGAAGAAATTGCCCTTGCCGTCACGCAAGCGGTTGGAGTGCAGGCCGAGCTGGTGCTGGAGTTTTCGGCAAGCCAAGCGCCAAGCGAGATGGCCGGACATCTGCGCGCCATGGCGGGGCGCTGCGATGTTTTGGCCGCGACCTCGGTCAACCACCCCGAGGTTTCGGCGGCGGTGGAGGATCTGCGCGCGCAGGGCCTGCCGGTGTTTTCTCTGCTGTCCGATTTCGCGCAAGGCGCGCGCGCGGGCTATGTTGGGCTAAACAATCTGAAGGTTGGTCGCACCGCGGGCTGGTTGATGGCGACGCTCTCACCCGAGCCGGGGGTGATGGCGATCT
Organism: Cypionkella sp.; assembly: GCF_036782355.1. Lineage (NCBI taxonomy): Bacteria > Pseudomonadati > Pseudomonadota > Alphaproteobacteria > Rhodobacterales > Paracoccaceae > Cypionkella > Cypionkella sp. The sequence goes on along the minus strand of NZ_DAIPZF010000031.1, from coordinate 7,633 downwards.
TTGTCGGCGGCCACCGCTGGCAGGGTCATGATCTGCGGGAAACCGGTTTTCGTGGTTATCTGCGCGAATGCGCGCCGCATCTGACGGTGCTTGATCCTTTGGTTAATCTTGAGACGCGCCAATTGACCTATGATGCAACTTTGGGGCTTGTGGCACGGCAACCCAAGCTGCGCGGCATTTATGTGGCGGGCGGCGGCATGGAGGGGGCGATGGCGGCGATGCGCGAAACGCCTCTGGTCAAGCGTGTGCCGATCATCGTCTCGGCGCTGACCCCAGACAGCCGCGCGGGGCTGGCAGAGGGTCTTGTGGCGATGGTGATTGACACACCGCTGGAAAAACTCTGCCGCTTTGTCGTGGCCAAAATGGTCAGCCTGCGGCAAGAAGGGCAAGTGCAAGGCACGGCACAGTTTTTCCTTCCCCCCGATTTGCATGTGGCAGAGTCGCTTTAATCTCTCAGAATGCCAAAATTCGTCAAAAACCATCAAGACTGAATTTCGTCGCAGAACTTTATAATTGCTCGACCTGAATAATAGAATAACAATTCCATATTGTCGGGCGTTCCGGCGATTCTCTGGAGTTTGATCTAAATGCTGCCTTTTGCGCTGAACCATATGACCACCCCCAGCTTGGGTTGGCAGTCTTTCTTGGCGCTGGCCAAGGATCTGGGCTGTGTTGGGGTTGAATTTCGCAATGATCTGCAAGGTCCGCTGTTTGGCGGCGATGATCCGGCGGATGTGGGCGATGCGGTAAAGGCTTTGGGGCTGCGTTTTCTGGCTTTGGCCGAGGTCAAGATGTTCAACGATTGGTCCGAGGCCAAACGCGCCGAGGCCGAAGCGCTGATGAAAATCGCTGTCGCCGCAGGGGCCGAGGCGATCAGCCTGATCCCGCGCAACGACAATGTGGCAACCGCGCGCGCCGACAGTTTGGCGGTGACGCAGACCGCGCTGCGCGAGCTGCTGCCGATGCTGCGTCATCACGGCTTGAAGGCCATGGTGGAACCCTTGGGGTTCGAGGTGTGCAGTCTTCGTTATAAGGATGTTCTGGCCCAAGCTATCGATGCGGTTGGCGGGCAAGGCACCTATTTTATGGTGCATGACACCTTTCACCACGCTTTGGCAGGCGGCGGTCCGATCTATGCCGAGATGACCGGAATCGTGCATGTCTCTGGCGTCAAAGATCCGATCTACCTTAGTGACATGCGCGACGAACACCGCGTCTTGGTCGATGGTGATGATTTGCTGGGCAATGTGGCGCAGATCCGCGCGCTGGTGGCGGCAGGATATCGCGGCCCGATCAGCTACGAGCCGTTTTCAAAACAGGTTCACGACCTAACCGCCCCCAAACCAGCTTTGGCGGCTTCAATGGAATTCATCCGCGCAGGTATCGCCAGCGCGTAGGAATACCGCCCTAAGCGGGCGGTCCGGCGGGGAGAAAAGGTGTGCCGGACACCGAATTGTGGAGGAGAGAGACATGAAAAAGACCCTTATGATCGCAGGCTTTGCAGCTTTGATGAGCACAAGCGCTATGGCGGGTGGCATCGGTGTTTCGATGGCGCTGTTTGACGACAACTTTCTGACCGTTTTGCGCAATGGCATGGATGCCAAAGGCAAAGAGCTTGGCGTCGAGCTACAGATCGAAGACGCCAAGAATGATGTGGCCAAGCAATTGGACCAGATCAACAATTTTATCGCCTCGGGCGTCTCGGCGATTATCGTCAATCCGGTTGACACCTCGGCCACCCAAGCGATGACCGATGCGGCAGCGGCGGCCAATATCCCGCTGGTCTATGTCAACCGTCAGCCGATCAACGTCGATACTTTGCCAGACAATCAGGCTTTTGTAGCCTCGAACGAAGTTGACTCGGGCACTTTGGAGACCATCGAAGTATGCCGTCAGCTGAAAGAAGCTGGCAAGGACAAGGCCAGCGTTTACGTCATGATGGGCGAGCTTTCCAACCAAGCTGCCGTGCAGCGCACCGCTGACATCCATGATGTGATGGCCGCTGGTAAATGCGCGGTCGAGCTGACAATCCTCGACGAGCAGACCGCCAATTGGTCGCGCGACCAAGCTCAGTCGCTGATGACCAACTGGCTGTCTTCGGGTGCGCCCTTTGATGGTGTGATCGCCAACAACGACGAGATGGCGATTGGTGCCATTCAGGCGATGAAAGCTGCGGGCATCGACATGGCCTCGGTTGTGGTCGGCGGTATTGACGCAACCCAAGACGCTTTGGTGGCCATGCAGGCCGGCGATCAGGATGTGACCGTGTTCCAAGACGCCGCAGGCCAAGGCGCCGGCGCTCTTGAGGCCGCGATCAAACTTAGCAAAGGCGAAGCTGTCGATCAAAAGGTCTATATCCCGTTCCAGCTGGTAACCTCTGCCAATATCGCAGACTTCCTGAACAAGAACTAAGCCAAGCAGAAGGGAGGGGCGGCGCAGTGCGTCGCCCTTTTTCTGGATCTGGCGAACTTCAGCCGCCAGACCCAAAAGACGACAACAGGAGGAAAATTTGTGTCCACACCGACGCATGGCCTAGGCGGCCTAAAATACGATCCAAGCAAAAAAGCACGCCCGCCGGAATTGAACGTTTTTATTGCCTTTGTGATTATCGTGGTGGCTTTTGAGCTGATGGGGCGCATCATGGTGGGCGATAGTTTTCTGTTCAACACCCGCGAGAATGTTGAAGGCATGTTCAACACCGCTCGCTTGTCGATCATCATTTTGCAGGTGGCCACCGTGGGCATCATTGCCCTTGGCGTGACGCAGGTGATTATTACCGGCGGCATTGATCTGTCGTCGGGCTCGATTGTTGGGGCCTCGGCCATGGTCGCGATGAGCTTTGCCCAGACCGCTTTGGTGAATGGAAATCCCAATCCAAAGGCGATTTTTGGCGATTGGGCAATGGATTTGCCCATGATCTTGCCAGTTTTGATCGGCATGACGGTGGGCGTTCTGGCCGGTCTGATCAATGGCGCACTGATCGCTTACACAAAAATCCCGCCCTTTATTGCCACCTTGGGCATGATGGTCTCGGCGCGCGGCTTTGCGCGTTGGTGGTCGAACGGCAATCCGATTTCCTTCCCGACCGAAGGCTATAACGCCATTGGGCGCGGCATGAATCCGGTGATCATCTTTGTTGGGCTTGCGGTGTTGTTTCACCTGCTGATGACCTACACAAAATATGGCAAGCACAGCTATGCCATTGGATCCAATGAACAAGCCACCCGCATGTCGGGGATCAATGTCGATCGCCATAAGGTGCTGGTCTATGTGATCGCCTCGGCGCTTGCCTCCCTTGCGGCGGTGGTGGTCTCCTCCAAGGGACAGACCGCGCAGGCCAATATGGGCGTGATGTATGAATTGGACGCCATCGCTATGGCGGTGATTGGTGGCGTGTCGCTGCAAGGCGGGCGCGGCTCGATCCTTGGCACGGTGATTGGCGCGCTGATCTTTGGCGTGATTATCTCGGGCTTCACTTTTCTAAAGCTGGATGCCTATTACCAAGAAATGGTGAAAGGCGCGATTATCGTCGGTGCAGTTGTGCTGGACCAATATCGGCAACAAGGGCGGGCTAGGGCATAATTATGAGCGAATTCATCCTAGAGACCCGCGGCCTGACCAAACGCTACGGCGGCGTGCATGCGCTAGAGAGTGCCGATTTCACCCTGCGCCCGGGCGAGCATGTGGCCGTGGTGGGCGACAATGGCGCTGGCAAATCCACCTTCGTGCGCCAGATCACCGGCGTCGAGCAGCGCAGCGCCGGCGAGATCTATTTCGACGGTCAGCCCGTCAGCCACGCAGGCCCGCTTGAAGCGCGCGAAGCCGGTATCGAAACCGTGTTTCAGACCTTGGCTTTGGCCGATGATCTGGATGTGCCGTCAAACCTGTTTTTGGGGCGAGAATTGTTCAAGCTGCGGCTGGGGCCGTTTTCGATTCTGGACCGCAAGGCGATGCGCGCACGCACACTCGAGGCTTTGAAGACCACCGCGGTTAAAATCCCCAATGTCGACAACCCGATCCGCAATATGTCAGGCGGGCAGCGGCAATGTGTGGCGATTGCCCGCACCGCCGCTTTTGCCAGCAAACTGGTGATCATGGACGAGCCGACGGCGGCCTTGGGGGTGCAGGAAACCGCGCAGGTCGAAAACATCATTCGCGGGCTGAAGGCGCGCGGCGTGCCGCTGATCTTGGTCAGCCATAACTTGCGGCAAGTGTTTGATCTGGTGGACCGCATCGTGGTATTTCGGCGCGGCCGCATTGTCGCCTCGCTGAACAAGGGCGAGACCGATGGCAATGATATTGTAAGCTATATCACCGGCGTCAAAGGCAACCCCGACAGCGATCTGTAACTGCTGGCGGGGCTAGGATCACGCGAGCAGCTGCGCCGGTGCAGGGGCTTGACCGTCATAGCCACCCCAGACCGATTGGTCAAAATGCACGACCGATCCTGTCATCATGCCGCTGTCGTCTGATGCCAGCCACAGCACCGCCTTTGCCACTTCGGCCGGATCCAAAAGCCGGCCGAACGGCAGGCCCGCCTCTGCCTTTGCTTGCCAATCGGGGTCTCCAGACTCTTGCAGCTGGATCGTCTTTTCGTGGTCTGACAGCATCCAGCCGATATCCAGCTGATTGACCCTGACGCGATTGCGCATCAGCGCAAAGCCAGAGTTGCGTGTCAGCGTCGAGAGGGCGGCTTTTGACGCGCTATAGGCTGCCAAAAAGGGTTGCCCCGCGCGGGCCGAAGCCGAGCCTATATTGACGATCCGCCCCTCAGTCGCTCTGCGCGCCATATCTTTGGCGGCATCCTGCATCAGGAAAAACGGCGCGCGGACATTGACGGCAAACATCTGGTCAAACAGCTCGGGTGCGGTGTTAAACAGATTGCCACGGTCGGTTAGCCCTGCGGCATTGACCAAAATATCAATCTGACCAAACCGCGCCACCACCGCAGGCACCACCCGCTGCACGGCGGCAATCTCGGCCAAATCCGCCGCGATCATCACGACGGGCACACCGCTTTCGGCGCTAATGCTTTGGGCAAGCGCCTCTCCCTTCGCCTGATCGCGGCCAACAAGTGCAATTCCCGCAGCCCCTGCCTGCACAAAAAGCCGCGCAATCGCCGCACCCAATCCCTGCGTGCCTCCGGTGATCAGCACAATTTTTCCGTCAATACGGTTCATTATGGCTCCTATGATTTGTTCATGGCATCAAGCGCGTCGATTTGGGCGACGAACTCTGCCGCCGTTTGGCCCGCGGCCAGGGCCTGCTGCATATACTGCGCCTGCGACTTTGGCGCGATGCCACCGATGGGCGGGTTGTTGTCCAGATTGGTCGGAAAGGGATAGCCCTCGGCCGAAGCCGCAATGACATTGGCGACATTCACCCCAACAGCCGTTTGCAGCACCGGATAAAGCGCGCGCACCATTTTACTGCGATCCACCGTTTCCATCGCCCGGCCAAAGGCAGAAGAGACTTGCAACAGGTTCACCATGCGAAAGCGGTCGGTTGTGTGATTGGTGCCCGCGCCATGCATCACAGCGGGGTTAAAGAACAGCAAATCGCCCTTTTCCAGCGGCAGTTGCACAAAATGCTGCGCGAAATAGGCCTGAAACTCGGGGCGCGCAAAGGCCAGATAGCCTTCGAAAAACTGCTGCGAAAATGGCAGCAGCATCGTGGGGCCAGTGCTGACCGGCATATCGCAATGCGCCACAGCACCCTGCAATGTCAGCATCGGCGAGATGGCATGGATATGCGAAGGGAACTGCGCCATCCGGTCTGATGTCATAAACCCAAGGTGGTAATCGCGGTGCGGCGTTTGCGCAGCCCCCCCCGGATTGACCCGATTGACCTGCGCCGTCATCTGCGAGGCAGGCCCAAGCCAAGCTTCTGCCGCAAGCGCAATGCCCTGTGCGCTATAATAGGCAGAAAAGTTTTCAGGATCAGCAAGACAGTGTTTTTCCAGTGAATTCCAGATCCGATCATTGGCACCAGGCTTGGCAAAATGGTCGCCACCGCCCTTGGCCGCCTGCTTTTCCGCCGCAATAATCTTGTCAAAAATTACCGAGGCGCGGTCGATCACGCTGTGATCTGCCACGCCCTGCCGAATGACAATAATACCCGCGCCATCGGCGAAAATCCGGCTCCATTCCGCCATCAGCGCGGCACGTTGCACAGGATCAGCGGCGGCAAGATCGACCGCCGCACCTTGATAGATCGGGATGTTTTGCACGATATCGCAGGCCATTGGCGTGGCGGCAGGATCGCTGGACTGGCCCACAATCTGCTTAAATGTGTCAAAATCGCCGCTCTGTGCGGTCAACCAAATCGGGCGGGGGGTCTTTGGATCGCTCATCACTTTATCTCCTTGCTCACCTTGAGCCTGACGAAAGACCGATGCCAAGCATAGTTGCATTTCCCCTCAAAAACACCTCAACATGAGGCATGTCGTCCCGCTTTACTCATAAAGAGATCGCGCATCAGGCTGGACTAAGCCTTGCCACCGTTGACCGTGTCTTGCACGGCCGCGCTCATGTCAGTTTGGCCACCAAGGACCGGCTGCATGCCGCTCTGCAAGAGCTGGAACAGCAATATGCGGTCAGCCCGCTGCGCCAGACCCGCGTCACGCTGGATATCGTGATGCAAGCGCCCGAGCGGTTTTCCTCGGCGGTGCGCGCGGCCTTTGAGGCAGAACTGCCCTTGGTGCGCCCAGCCACCTTTCGCGCTCGATTTCATCTGGCTGAGGTCATGCGCGAGGCCGAGATCACGGCACTCTTGCGTGCGATTGCCAAGCGCGGATCACAAGGGGTGGTGCTGAAAGTGCCCGCCACCCCGGCGATTGAAATCTGTCTGGCAGAGCTTGCTGCGCGCAAAATTCCAGTGATCAGCTATGTCACCGATGTCTCGGTCGGGTTGCGGCTTGCCTATGTCGGGATGCAAAACCGCCATGCAGGGGCAACAGCGGCCTATCTGCTGGCCAAGATGGCGCCAAAGCGGGCCTCGCGGGTCTTGGTGACCCTGTCAAGCTTGGGGTTCGAGGGGGAAGAGGCGCGCCGGATTGGCTTTTGCCGCGCGCTTGCCAACCATGCCCCGCATCTGAGCGTGACCACGGTGTCAGAAGGCTTTGGCGTCGACCGCGCCACTGGCAGCTTGATCGACCAAGCACTGGCAGAGCATCCCGATATCGCCTCGGTCTATTCGATTGGCGGCGGTAATCGGGCGATCCTTGACGCTTTTGCCACCGCGAACCGCCCGATCGAGGTCTTTGCTGCCCATGATCTGGACCGCACCAACCGCCAGTTGCTGAAAACCGGTCAGGTCAGCTTTGTGATCCATCACAGCCTGCGCCAAGACGCCCGCCGCATCGCGTTGCATTTCAGCAAACATTACCGCCTGATCGCCCAAGACACCCAGATTGAAGACAGCGAGATCAGCATCGCCTGTCCGGTGTTTTAAGCCGTGCTTGGTGCAGGCGGAACGCACGATGCTGCTTGTGTCAGACTATGTAGATGCTTGTGTGAACCGCGCCGGGTTTACCGAAGGGTAAAACTGTCGGAGACTTGCTCATGATGGAGCAGCCATCCAACAAGAAGGCCTCAAAGCCGCATTCATCTGAGGTTCGCGAGACAGTCCTCGC